>QMVO01000007.1 GCA_003661125.1 Methanosarcinales archaeon | reverse complement strand
GAATCTCGGTGGAGAAGTGGATCAGCTCTCTGTTCCCGCTGCGATCGGCAGTGGCTGCGTCCAGGAGCGGTGCCTTCTGTGGAGAACCAAATGTCAATGCCATAATCCTCCAGCATCTCAGGTAATGCACTTGGGTTCTCCCTCCAGAAGTCCCTACCATACTCTGCTGCATATTCGAGAAAAGCGATGATCTTCTCTTTGTCTCCGATAAATAAAGCGGGAGGGATATTAAGTTTATATGCATGGAAGAGATATTTGGAGTATGTTAGATGAGATTAATCCTAAATTGGAGAAGCTTGCAGAGGTGCCGTATGTGAAGATAAGGGAATATGAGTTGAATACGCGGGAGTTGAAGGAGGGGGATTTCGACCTAAACAAATTTAAAAGGAATGTGGATATAAGTCTATAAATGAAATAATTAAGGGCGAAAGGAGAGAGAATTGATCGATAGAAATGAAGACAAAAAAGAGGGTAAAACAAGCTAAGAAATGGAAGCGCGAGCAAGTAGAAGACATAAAAAATTTGATCCGCTCCTATAAGACAGTAGGTATAGCAAAAATAAGAGGCTTGGGTTCTAAGCAACTACAGCGAATAAGAAAAGAATTCCGGGATAAAGCGAGGTTGAGAGTATCGCGAAATAGCTTGATTTCTATTTCCTTTGGGACAAGCGGGATGAACGAGATGGTGAACTATGTAGACGACCAGATGGCGTTGATATTCAGCGATTTGGATGCTTTTGAATTGTATAGGGCGATGGAAGAGGGTAAAATACCAGCGCCAATAAAGCCCGGGGCAATTGCTCCTCTCGATATTGTAATCGAGGAAGGTCCTACCTCACTTAAGCCCGGACCGATAGTAGGGGAATTACAGAATTTGGGCATACCCGCGGGAATAGAGGGCGGTAAGGTGGTGATAAAGCAAAAAAAAGTAGCAGTGAAGAGGGGGGAAAGAGTTTCTCCTGCACTTGCAGAGATGCTGGCAAGGCTCGAAATTCACCCGATAAAGGAAGGACTGGATTTATGTGCAGTGTATGACGCTGAAGAAGAAGTGGTATTCACGCCTGATGTTCTCCATATAGACCCCTCGAAATACTTTTCGGATGTGAGGGAGGGAGTAAAAGCGGCTTTATCACTTGCCACACACATAAAGTATGACTATCCCACTCGACATACTATCGGTGATTTAATAAGTGAAGCAAATATAAAAGCGGTGGCGTTGGCATTTAATACCGCTTATCCAACTTCGGAGACAATAAAACCGTTGATCCAGAAGGCTTATACCAATGCACGAAATCTGTCCCTTAATGCGTGCATATACGAACGCGAGACAATAGCTTATTTACTTGCGAAGGCGTGTTCGGAGGCGCGAAGTCTGGCTCGATACGTGGAAGGGTAGGTTAAAATAGTGAGTGATGTCGAAACTGAAATTCACGAAGATGCAGGGATGTGGTAACGATTTTATTTTGATAGACGACCGAGAAGAGAAGATTGCGGAGGAAAAGAAGGGACAAATCGCACAATTTTTATGCCGGAGAAGATTCTCAGTAGGTGCTGATGGTGTTTTGTTCCTATGCAAACCTACAACGAGTTCGTATGACGTGAGGATGCGAGTTTTCAATGCCGATGGTTCCGAGGCGGAGATGAGTGGAAACGGGATGAGGTGCTTCGCCAAATACGTGTACGAAAAAGGGTTAGTGCAAAGCCGACAAATGAGGGTGGAGACGTTAGGCGGGTTGATTGTTCCAGAAGTAGAAATTGATGAAAAAGGTTTTGAGGTAACTTCTGTCAGGGTTTTTATGGGTAACCCCATTTTTGATAAAATTGATGAGCCGTTCTTTGTGAATGAACAGATAGGAGAGATTAAGCTAACTTCGTTAACCCTTAGCAATCCTCATGCCGTGGTTATTGCTGAGTCCCTTGAAGGACTGGAGGTAGATGCAATAGGAAAAAGTATCGAATCGCATCCGGCTTTTCCTGACAGGACTAATGTGGATTTTGTGAAGGTAGAAGTGAAAAAACGCAATGTGATAACTGTGAGGACGTATGAAAGAGGCGTGGGAGAGACATTATCCTGTGGAACAGGATCAACAGCTTCTGTGCTTACATTGAATGCACTCGGATACATAAATGCGAGTCTACCAGTTACGGTGCACACGAGAGGCGGTGATTTGATGGTGGAGCTAAAAGAAGAAGGTGCATATCTCGTGGGTCCTGCGAAAGTAGTGTATGAGGGGGAGGTATCTGTTCAGAATTCGGGGGCTTTTTGAACTCTCAATCTCAATAGGGTCGAACACTTATTACACAGCCTATCCGGCTTCATCCTCGCTTCGTATAATGAATTAGAGAATTGCATAACGCAATAGTTAGTGCAATGCTGTAACCCAAAAACATGCCCTAGCTCGTGAATGGCTTCCTTTTTTATCAGATCAAGCGAATCGAGCCTGTGAATCGAGAGTATCGCTGCTTTACCGGGTTGTGCTACTCCAAACACAAAATTCATTCCCTTCACATATATGTCATCGCTTACCATCCATAAAGATAACGAAGACTCTTTTGCTCCTCTGTTTTTATCTTTAATAAGATAACTCAGGAGAATAGAAGCATCATATTGCTCTCTATTCGCGTTGTATGCTCCTTTTACTGTCTTCGCCTCAAAGTGAATCACTTCGGTTGTTTCTATCCCGAAAACATCTCCAAGTGCTTCTTTCACCGGTAGGACCTCATCCTTGCTATTTTCATCGTGAAACATCCTGAGCTTCTTCAGCTTCTTCATGCCATGCTTCATGCTTCCGCAATCTTTATATGTATTGTTTCCTATAAAACAAAACGTTGAAGGCATGAGAAAAATAGTGAACAAGCCAGATTTGAAGATGTTTGTCTTCTATGGGCTAGTTCTTATACCAACTTTCTTTTTGTGCTACGAGAAGCGAAACTTATCTTTCTTCTTTGTCATTACGGCGATGCTGTTGACAAGTGTTATGGAGGTCCCAATCTACAAGCTTAGAACAAAAAAACCGGAATACAGCGAGCTCGAAGCCCGGCGTATCGGTGATTTTTATGGGGTGCAGATAGTAGAGGAGATGCAAGAAGATCGCGAAAGAACATATAAAACAAGAGTAACGCTGAACATGGGCGGCTTCATTATACCTCTTTTTTTCTCCTTTTATCTGCTACTAAACTATACCGCTCTCATATTAGAAATAGCGATGTCCATCCTGCTCATGGCTGCTTTTTCCTTCCTCCTATCAGAGGTGAGAGCAGGTGTAGGTATAGTAATTCCAACCTACGCGGGCATCTTTGCCATTCCTCTTGGACTTATACTTGCACCAGAATCCGGGAATACCGAAATAGCAGGGTTGATATTTGTATTGGCAATTCTGGGCATTCTACTGGGGATCTTGATAACGCTGGCAACACTGCCAAAAGAAGAAGTAGGCAGTGCCTTCTTTAATATTGGTGGCATCGGCAGTTTCCAGTCCATATTCCTCATCTCCATTTTGGCTTTGTTAATCGGAACCGCAGCATAAGAATCCATTCCGAAGGGCAATTATGACCAAAAGAGAGGGCGGCAGGGTGATAATAAAATTGGGTGGCAGCCTAATAGAAAAAGGCAGAGACATTGTACAATTTCTTAAAGATTATGTAGAAGAGAAGGACAAAGACAGGGATAAAGCTCCAACCCTAATATTAATCCCCGGCGGGGGTCCCTTTGTGGAAGTCGTAAGAAACCTGTCAGCAGACATATCAATATCAGAGGAGTCTGCGCATTGGATGGCTGTTCTCGCAATGCACCAGTACGGGCTTTTTTTGGCAAATGGTGAAATCGGGATACCATTAGTTGAAAGCACGAATGAGATAGACGAGGCTGAACCTATACGCATATTACTGCCCTATGAGATTATAAAAGCGGATGATTGCTTACCGCATACCTGGAATGTCACATCAGACACGATAGCAGCGTTTGTTGCAAATAAAATAGGCGAAAAGACTTTTATAAAAATAACCGATGTTGATGGAATAATAGACGAAAAGGGACATCTTATCAATAAAATCTATGCAAAAGAATTAGCAGAACTCGAGGAGAAGGGATGTGTTGATGCTGAGCTCCCGAGATATTTAATGCGGAATAAAATGAGTTGTACTATTGTAAACGGCAACTACCCTAATCGAATAATAGCTGCAATTGAAGGAAAAGAAACACTCTGCACAAAAATACTCACAAAATAGCTTTAAGAAGGAGAAGCCCCGGAAACTTTCTCTCTACGAGGATGCGAGGAAAGGGCATCTACATTTAACTTTAAACTCTTCTCCAATTCCTTGTACCTGTTCCGAATAGTAATCTCAGTTGTACCTGCAACCTTGGCTATTTCTTTCTCTGGTCGATACTCCTCCTCATCATTACTTAGAGCAGCGGCAATGTATATCGCTGCCGCTGCTGTTCCTATGGGTGCCCATCCTCTGGCTGCTCCCGCACCCTTATTCTGCTTTAGTATTTCTATTGCCCTTTCCCTTGTTGCTTCACTTAATCCAAGCTCGGAGCAGAACCGGGGTATATAATGCGACGGATCCGCAGGTGCAATCTTTAATCCAAATTTCCTTAAAAGGAAAATATATGCGCGCCTTATTTTCTTTAAAGGACTTCTTGACACCTTTGCAATCTCTTTCAGTGTGCGTGGAACCCCGTATTGTCTGCAAATGATATACAGCATTGCAGATACCAATTCTTCTATACTCCGACCCTTAATCAAATTTTGCTTCGCCGCTTTTCGGTAAAGCACAGAAGTTGCCTCCTTGATGTCATTCGGCAGCTTGAGCGCACATGCCATCCTATCTATCTCAACAAGCGCGAAAGCAAGCGTCTTTTCACTACTATCCATATTTACCCATCGCAATCTTTGTATTCCAGCAGGCAATTTTGGCGTAGGTGTACTCAGTCCTTTATCATGAATTCTATAACTCATACCCGGACCTGTTCTAACTCTTTTAGAAGCTTGTTCAGAGTCATATGCGCGCCACTCTGGGCCGAGATCCACAATATTCTCTACTATTACCATCCCACAGTCGGCGCAGTAAAGTTCCGCGTGCTTAGAATCGGATACCACGTTTTTTGACCCGCATTCGGGACATTTTCTTATTCTGTTATTATCCATATCAATATCTATATATATTTTTCATCTATAAAATACTTTTCTTTTTTTGTTTTGATTTGATGCCGATACCTTTTTATAACCTTACATATTTTTAAAAACACAGCGAAAGGGATATTAAAATAAAAGGAGGTGATTGATTAATAATGGGAGAAGAAAAAACGGAATTGAAACAGTTGTTTGTTTATGAACACGATGCAAAACGGCTGGAACTTTTTATCAGAATCGTGTACTCGTTCGTTATAGGGCTGGTATTGATGGTGTACGGATTTATCGCAGAGATATGCATGCTTATTCAGTGGTTTGTGATATTGATACTTGGGCGGAGGAGTGAGGGGTTAAGCAACTTCATTAAGGGGTATCTTGAATATTATGTGCATGTGGTCAGCTATATTTATTGGATGACCGATGATAGACCAGGAATATTGCCAAAGCCGGTTGAAATATACGAGAAAGAGTGAAGTGGGTTTGTCAATGGTGAATACCCGCGGTAATCTTTTTCCTTTTTATTTTTTATTTTTTATTTAAATAAATACAAAAAAAAAAATGAGAACAGCGTGGCTAAAGATAAGGATGGGGCTGTGTGTATTGCTCCTGTTTGCGGTGATATATGCGTTACTAATCGTTATAGCTACTTTCACCGGAGCTGGGACGCCGATAATTTACGCTTTACTCGCCTTTGTCTTGGTCGGAGTTCAGTTCTTCATAGGTCCGAAGATAGTGGAGAAGACGATGCGTGTTCGGTATGTTTCAGAACGCGAGCAGCCGGAATTGCACCGGATGGTGAGCGAATTGGCGATGAAGGCAGGGATACCCAAGCCGAGAGTAGGGATTTCCGAAATACCAATACCGAATGCTTTCGCTTTTGGTACCTCGAAGAAGACCGCGAGGGTTTGCGTGACGAGAAGATTGATGGAGATGTTGAAAAGGGATGAGATAGAAGCGGTTTTGGGGCATGAACTATCGCACATAAAACATCGCGATATGGCGGTTATAACGGGGTTGAGCGTGATACCGATGATATGCTACTTTATTTATTTCAGCTTCTTCTGGTCGGGCATCTTTGGCGGTATGGGCGGCGGTAGAAATAGAGAAGGTGGTGAAGCGGTATCAATGCTTGCCATCGCTTTTATTGCCTTCATCGTTTATTTCATAAGCAATCTCATAGTGCTTTATGCGTCCCGTATAAGGGAATATTATGCGGATGCAGGGAGTGCGGAACTTACGAGGAAACCGCATGAACTTGCTTCTGCGCTATACAAAATGATTTATGGTAGCGCAGCAGGTACGAAGCAAGAGAAGATAAAAAAGGAAATGGGAAGCATGCGCGCTTTCTTTGCCGCCGACCCCGTAACTGCGAGAAGGGATTTGAGGGATTTACGCGCTGCGGACCTGGATAGGAATGGGAGAATAGACGAGTACGAATTAAGAGCTTTCGCAGAAAGGGCGCGAGTAAGCCGTGCTGAGAGGTTGATGGAACTTTTTTCCACGCATCCTAATCCTGTGAGCAGGGTTAAGAGGCTGGGGGCGTACTTGTAGTAGAAAGTTTTCACTAAAATATTTCTTTTCAACTATGGGGCTTTATCCTGTTGAAGCGGTTTAGGTGGAGACGGTCCTTGTTGAATTAAAATCTTTTGTTATTTCTTTATGTGAGTATTTATGCACTTTCCTTCATTCACCTCACACACGCTCCACCGCCATCTTTATCATCTCCACAATATACTTCTCACTCCACCTCGAAGAGTTTATCACCAGGTCGTAAATGGAAAGGTCGTCCAAAGTTATACCGTAATATTTCTCATATCGCCTATTTTCTGAGTGCTCTCTGTATTTCATTGCAGAAAGAGCTTCTTCGTAGGTTATTCCTTCACGAGCTGCAATTCGCCTTGCTCTTATTTCCGATGGAGCCTTCAACCATATTTTTAAATCCGCAGCAGGAACGAAGAATCCGGATAACCTACCTTCTACAATGACATTCTCCCTTTTCATCGCTTCTTCTCCCTGCTTCTCATCTATCAGTCTATCAAAATCAGCACTATTTTCTGCTAATTTGTTAAAATGCTCTAACTGCAATTTCTTTTCCCTTGCTATTTGTCGAAACATCTCGCCAGCGGAGATTAGTTCCATTGACAATTCATCTGATAGTAACTTCGCCACTGTTGTTGTTCCACTACCCGGAAGACCGCTTATTGTCATCCGCATCGGTTTAGCTCCTTTAATAACCACTGCAATCCCGTGGTTCTATACAAATAGTCATCCTTTTATAACACCAATAGCTCTGAAAGCTGCCACTCTCTTCGCTATCCCCGCCACTTCACAACTCCGAACCACCACCTCGGGGTCTTTATAAGCAGCCGACACTTCTTCTGCCAGCTCTCCGTATCTATCGAAAGGAATACCTCTCTTCTTCCTCACATCTCTCTTACTTCTTTCTCGTGCTTTCACTATGATATCCCTCTTCGCCAGTTCATCTCTCACTTCAATTCCCCTGTATTTCCTCATCGCTGCAGTCCTGCTCATTTCCCTGCCCGAACCATGAGCACAGCTACCAAAAGTCTCGTGCTTTGCTATCTCAGTGCCCACTGCCAAAAAACTGCGTGTGCCCATCGAACCAGGAATCAACACCGGCTGCCCTATGCTCCTATAAACAGGCGGCAATCGTTCATCACCCGCGGGAAACGCCCTCGTTGCTCCTTTCCTATGTACACACAACTTCTTTCTCTTCCCGTTCACGAGATGCTCTTCCTCTTTCGCTATGTTATGTGCGATGTCATATACCAGACATATCCCCAAATCCTCTGCCGGGCTTCGAAGCACGTCTTCAAACACTTTTCTTATCCAATGCGTTGCAAGTTGCCGATTCGCAAAGGCGTAATTCGCACATGAACACATCGCTTCAAAATAATCCATGCCGGTGTCGCTATTCAAATATGCGCAAGCCAATTCCCTCTCCAGACTAAGTATTTTCGATAATGTTGCATCCTTACCCATCTCTCGTTCGAATTTTCTCAGGTAAAATGAGCAAACGCCATGCGAGAAACCTCTACCACCTGTATGAATTAAAACAGTCACCTGCCCCTTCTCTTCTATCCCATACGCCTTTGCAAGCCGTTCATCAAAAATATCGTCTACCACTTCTAATTCCAGGAAATGATTTCCAGAGCCGAGCGTGCCCAATTGTGGAGCACCCCGCTTTTTTGATTTCTCGTCTATCTTCTCCGGATTCGCTGCCTTTAATTTCCCTCTCTCTTCTGTTCTCTCTATGTCTTCCTCCCAGCCATACCCGTTCTCAATGCACCATTCTGAACCGCCCCTTAGCACTTCATCTAACTGGGTATAAGATAACTTTACTTTTCCTGACAGTCCAAGCCCGGCGGGAATATATTCAAATAAGCCGTCCAATATCTCTGACAGATGAGGTCTGACATCTTCTTCCTTTAAATTAGTTCGGATGAGCCTTACGCCACAGTTGATGTCGTAGCCGACACCTCCAGGTGATATAACGCCTTCCTCAAAGTCCGTAGCTGCTACGCCCCCAATTGGAAATCCATATCCTTGGTGCCCATCAGGCATAACCATCGAGTATTTCTCTATACCGGGAAGCGAAGCGACGTTGATTGTTTGCTGTAGCGTGAGGTCACTCTTCATCTTCTCTAACAGCGCTTCAGCAGCGTAGATCCTCGCTGGCGTCCTCATGTAGTGCTTATAATCCTGCGGTACTTCCCATACATCTTCCCTTATTTTTTTAAGTGGAATGTCCATCTGAAACGCCTCCTTTGTTTTTGCCCCCCCTCTAATTGCCGATAGAGCAATACTAAGCACAAATAAATTGAGAGAGAATTAAAAATTTGCGGTGCCAATTTATATAAGCTACACTATGCACCCATCGTCTGCGAAACGGCACCTAAAGCTTCTCGCAACTGTTGTTGAAGTTGCTGATATTTCTTTTGCACTCTTTCCTCCTGTCTTTCCAGAGTCTTCAGTCGCAAATCGTAGGTCTCCTTCTTCTCTGACAAGTCCTCCTTTACCAATTCCTTATCCGCTTTTATCATCAACTCGCCAACGTTTTTGTAGATCACCGAATTTTCATCAAGCTTTTCCAACTCATCTAAAGCACTCTCGCTATCACGCAGCAAAGCTTCTACCTGCATCTTCTGCCTCCCCACAGCTTCTATCTGGACTTTTAGCTGCTGTAATTGAGCAAGCTGATTTTGCACTTGAGGTGGTATTTCACTACTTCCGCTCATATTATTGCCTCCTAAATTATTCTTTGACCTTTATAAATATAAATACATGGGAGAAAGAGTAAGGATATTGGTCATTTCTTATGGGTCGAGGGCGGCTGCGGTGATAGATGCGCTTAGCAGAAGTGAAAATTATGATGTGCGCTTTTATGTTGTAGACAAGCAAAGGAATCCATTTAACGTGAAACATGCAGAGAAGCACGTGGTCATTCCTGATCTGGATGTAGAGAGAATATGCGACTTCGTTGAGGTGAATAAAAACGAGATAGATTTTGGTATTTGCTGTCCGGAGAAGCCCATAATAGAGGGAGTAAGAGATGTAATCGAGAACAAGACCGGTGTAGCAATGATATGCCCTACGAAGAGGTATGCGATAGAAGGGAGCAAAGCTATGCAGCGGTATCTGCTTGTGGAATGCTGTGCGGAGGCGAATCCGCGATTTATGGTGTTCCCCCGTGTGGAATATTCAAATGTAAGAGAAGTAAAAAGGGCGGTATGGGAATTTTTGGATGAAATAGGGAATGAAGTAGCGGTGAAGCCGGACAAGCCTGCGGCAGGGAAGGGAGTGGGTGTGTGGGGCGACCACTTTACGAGTAGAGAGCAGTTGTTCGAGCATTTCCTCTCCATCTCGGAGGGAGGCAGCGATGTGGTAATAGAGGAGAAAATGGAAGGTGAAGAATCGAGCTTCCAGGCTTTCTGTGACGGTAAAAGAATCTCCGTCCTCCCGGAAACAAGAGATTACAAACGCGCTTTTGATGCAGACCTCGGGCAGAATACGGGCGGAATGGGCTCTTACAAGGATAACAAGGATTGGCTGCCTTTTATGGAGGAAAGGGATAGAGAAAAGGAGGAGAGATTGGTTCAAAAAATATTCAAAAGGCTTAGAGGTGATGGAAGCAACGAAGAGCTGAGGGGAATGCCTTTTTATGTTGCTTTCATACATACTGACGAAGGTGCAAAGATATTGGAGATAAACAGCCGACCTGGCGACCCAGAGATACAGAATGTGCTGCCTGTTTTGAAAAATGATTTCGTAGATGTTTGTTTTCGCATGATAGAAGGAAATCTCTCGAGGATAGAATGCGAGGCGAGGGCGACGGTGGTGACATATGCCGTGCCGATGGATTATGGCGGATACAGGGTGAGATACAGTGGAGACAGAAGGGTGGATTTGAGTGGTGCGTATGCGTTGCAGGAGAGATATGGTGATAATTTAAGAATTTATCCTGGGTCTATGGAGTTAAGGGCAGATGGATATACTTATGCGCTCGGTTCAAGAACGGTTTGCACCGTGGGCGTTGGTGAAACCATAGCGGAGGCGAGAGAAATATCGCTGGACGGCATAAGAAATATAGATGGTGCGTTGTGGAATAGGGAGGACATTGGTGCGGAGCATCATATTGAGAGAAGTGTGAGGAGGATGCAAAGAAGAGCGGTTAGTAACCAATCAGCTTTCGGATTTTCATGAGATTTTCTTCGTGCTTTTTAGACTACTCTTCCTCCTTACCTTTTTGCTCCTTGTACACCTCTCTCTGCACGATAAACCTCATTATCTCGTTCGTGCCAGCAGGAATCATTGACAACCTTGCCATTCTGAACGCCCATTCCGCAGGATATTCATCACTGAGCCCTCTGCCGCCCAATATCTGTACTGTGCTATGCGCCACCTCGTAGAACGCCTCAGAAGCGAGCAGTTTTGACATCGCGGATTCCTTCTCCGCATCAAACCCCCCATCAATCAGCCTTGCCGTATGATAAACCATCAACTTAGCAGCTTCCAATCTCGTTACCATATCTGCGATTTTGAAACTTATGCCTTCAAAACGACTTATAGACGTTCCAAACTGCTCTCGCTTCATCGAATATTTAACTGCGAGTTCAAGCACAGGTCTCGCTTCTCCCACCAGCATCGCGGCATATAACGTCCTCTCAATAGAAAGCTCATCGAACATTATCTTCGCGCCCTCATTCGTTCCACCAAGTATGTTCTCTCCCGGCACGCACATCTCATCAAACAGGAGATGAGAATTTACAGTTCCCGGAAAGCCGCCTAATAACTTGTAATCCTCTATCACTTCAAACCCCGTCTCCGACATGCCCGCTTTGGGCTCTACGATAAATGCACTCATTCCCTCCACGGGGTCAACTCCTGGATTCGTTATCGCCCATACTAAAAGGATATCGGCTTTACTTCCGTTTGTTATGTTCCTTTTCTCTCCTTTTATCACGTATGTGCCGCCCTTCAGCTCCGCTCTCGTCTTGATACGCATCACATCACTTCCTGCTTCTGGCTCGGTTATAGCAATCGCACCAATATTAGCACCCTTTTTCAGCGCGGGCAAATACCGTCTCTTTTGCTCCTCGCTACCATGTCTCGCAATCGTAGCATAAACGTAAGAAGAAGTGGAATATATCCATGCGAGAGGAACACAGGCTGCACCAAGTTCCTCGGCTAATATCACCTCATACACCAATTTTCCTCTACCGCCATACTTGACAGGTAATACAGGAGCTAAGAAGCCTTCTTCTCCTAGCTTCTCGTAATGCTCACGCGGATAAAAATCCCTTTCGTATATCTCATGCTCTATCTTTTTCGCATCCTTCCTCTCGAGAAAATCCCTTAACTCTGCTCTGAATTTGTTCTCATCAGCGGAGAAAAGCATATTTTCTTTATCTCTCATCTTCAAGGCATTCCCGATTTTTGTTTCTCGAAAAATCCCACCTAATTCCCTCGCATTAGGGCTCAATTTATCTTACTCGAAAGAACCATATGATAACCGCTTCTGTAATGAAATATAAGAAAATTGTGAGTAGAAAAGCATATACAGGCCAATACCAATACAAACTTATTGTTTTTAGCGGTATAATCCATTGAGGAAACCGTTCTGACTCTCTAAATAGAGATAGAAATAATATTAAGGCAGACAAGCTTACCAAGATGTAAGGTGGCACTAAGTGCAATCTGTCAGATAACCTTTTTTCTAATATCATGAAAGACTTGTCAAAGGACTTAAATGAACTTACCAAATCTGAACAATCCGCTAATCTCTCACGAAATGTGTCATAGAATGAGTTTGCATAAACTATCTCACCTCTTGCTCTCGCAATATCCTCTATGGCATCTTTTAACCTCACTTTGCCAATCATTCTCTTGTATTCTACGAATTTACGTAAATATTCAAACAAAATGCTCTTCTTAGCTTCGTCCCCGTTTTTAGCTTCGATGGGTGGTAAGGGTAAGTCTGAAGAGTGATGCACATGACTATGGAGAGCATCCCTTACGAGTATGTGTAAAACTCTTTCTAAACAATCATTTTCAGGATAAGATACTTTATACTTCGTTAGCCCGCTTTCATGGATCCATGCATCTCCATCTACCAATATTTCTCCCTTCCAATTTAATACATTTAAGGATAAGTGTAAGATCTTTTCTCCACACTCTTCGCATTCTCGAAAATTTATTCTTCCATAGGATACTTTATGCTTACGGTTAAATAGCCTATCAAATCTTCTATCCGAGAGGAGCATCTTATTTGATATAAACAATTTTTCAAAGTTATTTATGTCCGCATCACAAAATAGCTTCTCTCCTATTACTAACTTTCTACTTAATATTGGTATCCAACTATAAAAATTTTTGTCCATAAAAAACACACATTTCACCTTATATATAAAACTTATAGTATATTTCGGCTATAATTCTTGTATCTCTCCTCATGGGAATTTTATCGGCTTATGGTAGATTTTTGGTTTTTTTAATCCTAAAGCAGCATTTTTCATAAAATTAAGGGTAATTTAAAATCTGTGCGAATACAAATAAAAAATAGAGAAAAGAAGAACAGCTTTACCTAATAAGTCTTTGGGTTCTTCTTCCTTTATGGTCTACGCCCTCACTACGCCTTCCTATTAATAGCGCTACTTCTGGATCTCTCATATATTCTTTATCTGCGTTATACCTGCTGTATAGCATACCAATCGCTAATATCACGCCTCCAGCTATAAATACCACAGCCCACACGAATTCCCAATGCATCACAAATGCTACCAACACAAATAGGAACGTAGCAACCCATATAGACAACTTCCTCAACATTGTATTTCTCCCCCCTTTTCTCACCTCGTGTATTTAGCCCTTCTTACATATTATTCATGATACATAAAAAGTTTTCTATTTTTGCGCGTGTTCCAAACGAGAGTAGAGAAACTCTTCTCATTCATTTGAAGATTGTCATTACCCCATTTATAACTATCTATGGTCTAAAATTTCTTGTCAACTAAATTGTTAAGAGAAGAACGTATGTGAAGTCAACTTATTTAAAAAATCTCGTTTACACCTTTACTTTTTTACCTTACCTTGCTTTACTTCCCTTATCTTAAAAGCGATGAAGACGAAAAGCGAAGCGAATATGAAGTAAGCTTTGAGGATGGTTTTTTAATTCATGCACTCATTACACCAATAAAACCGTTGTGTATTAGTATAAAGGTTCTGTTCACTTCACTTACACGAGCTTAGCAACAAGTTCTCCCTTTTTTACACCTATACTGCTCGCTATTGGCTCACATTTCGCTCTTAAAATATATATCAGCCTGCCTTTCAACCCCAGCCAGGGCTCCGCTTCAAACTCCGATATCGCCTCGTAGTTTCCCATCCCCTTCGCTATCACCAAATATTTATCATCGCTGAACACCTTCAAGAACTCCTCCCCCGCCTCTTCTATTGAGACGCCGATGCATGCACCACTCGGAACTACCTCTATCCCATCCCCCAAACCGGAATTAGGAATACCCACGCTTGTAATTGCCTCCTTCACGTCTTCTATCGTGGCGTCGTTTATAACAGGGGCGTTCTTCGGTGATACGACCACCTCTTTACCCATTTCTATCAATTTCTTTACCACAAACGCATCAAAAAATATCTCTCCTGCATTGTCAGTCAGATATAAAATCTTCTTTCGTCCCTTTATTGCAGATAATACCAAATCCTTGTTCCAATTAAGTTTTTCATTCAAGGTGTGCACGAAGTCCCCTTTAAAAAGATCATCGTCGTATGAATACCCCTTTATACCATATTCCATTGAATTCGCCGCTGCCGCTATTCGTATCAAAGCTTCTATTTTATCCTCGGTACTCGCAGCGGCATTGTAAAATTTATACGCTTCTGGAAGCAAACCTTTTGCAACTGCGTTGCTTCTCCTTTTCACCTCCCTATGTGGATCTTTCGCTCCGCTCCACTTTTTTATTATCTTCTCCCTTTCAGTGCCGAAAAAAGCAGGTGACTTCCTCTCTTCGCCGAGGTGTTCCAAGAGAAAAGCAATAAATTCTTTCAGTGCAAGAATCTTCTCTCTGTCGTCGTTAAGTGCCATATCGCACTCGTATTTCGTCCTTTCCACCAGACAAGCGATACAATCGGATTTCGGTTTCATCTGCGCTATTTATATAGGAAAAGATAGAAAACAAATATAAAATAATATAATAGATAATATACTTCTAAGATTAGAAGAAAAAAAGGAGAAAGAGAGAAATGGTAGAGAAAGAGCACATGAATCTGGCAATGATTGGTCATATAGACCACGGTAAGTCAACGCTGTTGGGCAGGCTGCTGACGGAGACAGAAGTGATCGACCCGCATGTAATAGAAGAGTACAGGAAAAAGGCAGAGGCGATAGGAAAAGCGACTTTCGAGTATGCTTGGGTGATGGATAGTTTGAAGGATGAGAGAGAGAGGGGCATTACCATTGATGTCGCGCATCAGAGGTTTGATACTAACAAGTATTATTATACGATTGTAGATTGCCCCGGACACAGGGACTTCGTAAAGAACATGATTACAGGTACATCGCAGGCGGATGCGGCGGTGTTGGTGGTGGATGCTAAGGATGGAATAATGGCACAAACAAAGGAGCATGTATTCTTAGCCAGAACCTTAGGAGTATCCCAGCTAATTGTCGCAATAAACAAGATGGACAGGGTGAATTACGATCAGAAGAGATATGAAGAGTTGAAGAAGGAACTTTTAGAACTTTTGAAGATCGTGGGATACAAGGAAGAGAGCGTCGTGTTTATTCCTGTTTCTGGACTTGAGGGAGATAATGTAACGAAGCGCAGTGATAAACTGAAATGGTTCGATGGACCAACTTTCTTAGAAGCGCTGGACCTCATGAAAGTACCAGAGAAGCCAATTGACCTCCCGCTCAGGATACCGGTTCAAGATGTATATACAATAACAGGTGTGGGCACCGTTCCCGTGGGCAGAGTGGAGACAGGAAGGCTAAAGAAGGGAGATAAGGTTATCTTTAATCCGCCTGCTAAAGTCAGCGAGGTAAAAACAATAGAGATGCACCATGAAGAAATTCCTGAAGCAATTCCGGGTGACAACATCGGCTGGAATGTAAGGGGAATAAGCAGGAACGAGATAAGGAGGGGGGATGTTTGCGGCCATGTAGATACCCCGCCAACGGTTGCAGATGAGTTCACCGCGCAGATAGTTGTTCTTCAGCACCCCAGTGCAATTACTGTGGGTTATACACCGGTTTTCCATTGCCACACTGCTCAGGTGGCATCTACAATAATAGAGATTTCAAAGAAGTCGGACCCGAAGACAGGGGAAACAATAGAAGAAAATCCCGACTACATAAAAGCAGGCGACGCTGCTATCGTAAAGGTAAAGCCGACAAGACCTCTGGTTATCGAGCGTGTGAAGGAAATACCGCACCTGGGAAGGTTTGCAATCCGTGATATGGGGCAGACCGTTGCTGCCGGGGTGGTGATGGACATAAAAGAGAAGTAAGGTAAGCCAGTTGAAGCAAAAAGCGAAAGAATGGATCAAAAAGCGCGCATAAAGCTATCGAGCACAGATCATAAACAATTAGATGGTATTTGTGAACAGGTGAAAAAGATAGCAGAGACTACAGGTGTAAGAATGTCAGGTCCTATCCCCCTTCCCACAAAGAAACTCGTGGTTCCATGTAGAAAAAGCCCGGATGGTGAAGGTTCTCCTACATGGGATCATTGGGAAATGCGCATTCACAAGCGATTGATCGACCTGGAAGCGGATGAACGCGCACTGCGACAGCTTATGCGCATTCCTATACCCAAGGAGGTCCATATAGAAATTGTGTTGAAAGGATAGGGTGAAAAAATAAAAATAAAAATAGAAAAATATAAATATAAAGAATTCAGAAATTAACATATCATAAAAGGGGTGATAAAATGAGTGTTGTACCGGATGAAATAATAAAAGAGAAGGACGAAGAGATAGTGGCACTGATAAAGGAGATAGACTCTTTGGTAAATGAGCTTAAAAGTGCATCGGAAGAGACGAAGGCAGAAATAATAAATAAAATAACTGAGAGGGAGAAGGATTTGCGTGCCGTAAGGCAGAAGAAAGGACAATTTAGGGCAGTGCTGCCGCTAACTACAAAACTCTGGTAGGAAGTATCAAAAAAGAAAGAAGAAAATATTTTTTACCGCCGGGATTGCGGAGAAGCGCCTTCGCAGACTCAGCGGTAAACAATTTCTATTTTAGTAATTTCTCTGGCATCGTAGTCGTTTGTATATCTAACCCACATTCTTTTTCACTGAGTCCCATCGCGAGACCTAAAAACTGCGTGGCATAGAGAATGGGGAAATTAAAGTTCGTGCCGAAAGCCTTGTTCATCTCTGCTTGCCCTCGATCGAGCTGCAAATGGCAGAACGCACATGGATGAACCATGCAATCACACCCTGCGATCGTCGCATTTACTAACTTCTGGCGTGTCCATTCCAGAGATTGCACTGTATCTGCGGTTCGATTTCCACCACCAGCACCACAACACATCAACTTATCTTTGTAATCCACCTCTTTCGCACCGGTTACCTTCACGAGGTCTTCTAGGATGTAAGGAGTTTCGGAAGAACCATGTCCTCTTACCTCGCGTGGTTTGAGGAAATGGCAGCCGTAATGCACTGCAACATTCACGTCGTTCATTGGTTTTGTTATTCTCTCTTTCAGCTTATCCAAGCCAATAATATCGTGTAAAATCACGATTGAGTGGTTCACTTTTGTAATCCCTTTATACTCTCTACCGAACTCACTTAGCACCTTGTTTACCCTCTCTTTTAACTTTGGATGCTCTTTCAGCAAATGGTCGGCTTCCTGAAGTGACCCGTAACAACCATTACAGGTCACGTATATCTCAAGCTCCATCTCTTCCGCAATACTGAGATTTCGCGCGGCAACCGGGAGCCAGGTATGCATGTCAAAGGAGCCAAATACACCTGGTGCTGGACAGCAGGAAGCACCTACCATCTCCTTTGTCTCGATCCCAAACTCCTTAAATATCCGCTTTGTCGCTGCTTCTATCCCCGGATACCTGTTCGGCGTGATACAACCGAGGAAATAAGCGTACGTCAAATCTAAATCTCCATCCGTCATTTCTTACCTCCTTTTTCCATTCCTCTCAAATTCATTGTGTTCCAATCAAAATCAATCATCGCATCGTAGTTAGTGGTTTTGAATATTGTTTGCACCTGTTCAAGTTGTTCTTTGTATTTCTGAGTGGTCGGAGGCTGCGATTCGAGGCCTACCGCCTCCCTCAACTTCATCTGGTCGGGGCCTATCGGCACTGCATGACCTGTTTTCAGCACATAAACGCCAATCATCCGGTGTGGGACCGACATGTG
>QMVO01000006.1 GCA_003661125.1 Methanosarcinales archaeon | reverse complement strand
TGTGGACAGAGACAAGGGAAAAGGCGCTGTACAAGCCGATGAGCAGGGTATTCGAAATCGCACCGCCAGAAAAGGTTGGTATCCTTGCAATTGCACACGGCAGTACAAGCGAGAGCTGGTGCGCTCCGATTCGTGATGCGGTAGAAAACGTTAGCTGGCAATATCCGATTGAACTTGGATTCTTAGAAAAGGTGCCAAACGAAACAATAAACATCGCAGTTGATAAACTGGATGAGGAGAACGTTACGAAGATAATCGCCGTGCCGATGTTCATATCTTCGAGCAGCGGGCACATTGCAGAGATTGAGTATATACTTGGATTGCGTGATACGCCACCCGAAGGAGAAGAGGGGCTCGTTCAGGTAAATACCACGGCGGAAATTGTTCTCACCAGCGCAATGGATAATCATTCGTTAATCGCGCAGATACTCACGGACAGGGCAACGGAATGGTGTGTAAATGCAACTAATGAAACCGTTGTTATTGTTGCACACGGCACGTCTACGAACGAGACACAGTTTGCAGGTTGGAACGCAACTTTAGCATCGCTTGCTGGCAAGGTGAAGTTGATGTTGAGACACAGCAAGAACGTTAGCATTGAAGACGTGAGGTATTCGTTCGTTAAAGTGAATGCGACGCTGCATCCGGAACTTGAGGTCAGAACGGTTGTGGAAGACGTTTCTACGACTTCTTATCCCATTGTCGTTCCTCTGTTTATCAGCGAGGGCTACTACACAAATAAAAAAATCCCTAAGCTGCTGAAGAACCTTAGTTATGCGTATCCCGAAAAAGGTAAGAGAGCGCTGACGCCGCACGACAACGTTCCAAACTGGATAGAAGTCACCGCATACAAAGAGTTCACAGAGGAGTTTGGATACCCCACACTCCAGATATACGATGGTGAGGAGCTGCTGGACATAACAATAGAGGATGTAGGGAAATATCACGGTGAGGGTGAGATAGAGATATGCCCCTGCGTGGCATGTGCATTCAGGTCAACGCTGCGAGCATTTTCCGAAGAAGAGCTGTGGGGTGGAGTTCCACATAGAGGCGACATGAAAATAATCAGCGCACACCCTTCTGACGGGCACAGGATGACGTTTGAATACATACTGAATTCCACTGATGACGTGGTGATTCAGTCGCCAACAGACATAATAAACATTACCGCGGATAACTACGTTTACACGTTCATAAACAAAACCACCAACGAGTCAATCACGCTTCGCGTGAAGGAGAGCATATTCCCGGAACGATTCTTTGAGCTGAGAACGAAGAAGAAGCTGGGGACTGCAACTCCAGAGGAGAAAAAGGCGCTTAAGCTGCTCTGGGGAAAGCTAAAGGAAAAAGCGATGTACAAGCCCCTGGACCGCGTGTTTGAGGAAGTATGAGTAAGGCAAAAACCAGCTAAAAAAGTTTGGGAAGCAGATGTCTTACATGGGCATCTGTCTTTATTTTTTCACTTTTTATTTTAATTTAAATCGCACCAATGATTCAAAAAATAATATTACCCGAACTGGTGATAGTCGCATTCAATACGGATTTTATATGTCGCAATCCGTATTCATGCTCGTAATCGCTCAACGCAGCCACGCAATCCTCCGGCAATATTAGCTCATACCCTCTAAGGGAAGCGTCTATTGCAGTATGCATCACACATATATTTGTAGCAACACCGACGATTATCAATGTTTTTATCCCTTTTTCTTTTAGATGTAAATCAAGATCAGTGCCAAAGAAGTCGGTGTATTTCTCTTTTTTCACTACATAAGCCTCTTTTAAAAAGGGCGATAGCTCATCTACTATCTCCGCTCCTCTGGTGCCTGGAACACAATGCTGACCCCATATTTCGAACTCTTCACTGGCGGGCGAATGCCAATCTTGTGCGAATATCAAATGCACCTTTTTTTGTATTCCCTTTTCTATTAATCTGCGAATCCTGGGTATTATCTCTTTCGCTCCCTCGCCCATAAACAAAGCGCCGTCTTCATAGCAGAAGTCCTTCTGCATATCTTCAACCACCAATGCGCTTTCCTCTGGATTTACTACTACTTTTTTGGACATAATTTATTCATATCAATAAATAGAAAGTTACATATATTCTATATGATACATAACGAAAAACCATGATAGAAAAAACAATAAAACAGGATATGTTAGTAGCCATTGAAGCACTGAAAAGGGATAACTTCGACCTCGTTAATATAATCGGAAACCGTATCGCAACCGATTCAATAATTATGAAAAGAAATGATCTAATTATAATAGGTTTTCTCATCAAAGAAGTATCACTTGAAATCAGAAGGGTTAAAGAAATCAATGAAAAAAATTTGATGAGATGTAAGGATACGGGAAGAAAATTCCTCGAAGGGATACTATCCTTACTGGTGGATGATAAAATAGAGAATAAGGAAATTTGGGAGAAGTATCAAGATTACGAGAAAAGAGTCCGAAAATATCTTATCAGTGATATCGAATCTTCCCTATACAAAGATAATCCAGATTTTACAAGGGAAACAAGAACAATGCTGTTGGAACACTTAAACGGAAACAAAAGATTGCTAACAAGGAGAGGCAATAGATTAGTTGAAGGTATAGTTTCAGAAATCTCAAGGGTGATTAACACTTATGGCTTTTATCTAGAGGATTTGGTCTTTTATCTTGTGATGAAAGTTTTCAGCAGCTATTATGACTATTTCATCTATGATTATTATTTGGAAGAAAAGGAGGAAGAAAAAACGAAGAAGGAAAAGGAAATAAACTCATACGTTGGTAATATTTACGAACTCTTCTCAGCGGAAAGCAACTTAAATGACCTTTGTGAGCAATCTGCGAAAATAATAGGGGATTTAGGAATAAAATGGAGGATGTATTTCATAAATCTTGGAGAAATCAGAATGATAGTGGAAAGGAGATTAGAACTTCCACCAGAGGCAAAGAAGGAAATAGAAGAAGGGATTGCAGAAATATTTGAAAGGAGGGTAAAAGGAGGTAAATAGAGAGGAGAAGGAAAATGGATAAGATACAATCTGCAGTTGATATAACCATGTCCAAATACCCGGGGATTGGGAAGGCTGAAATAGTGAGGTTATTTACGAATTATATTGAAACGCATTTAAAGGATATTGTTGCAAGAGTGGAACTGCCAAGTCGTGTGGAGCTAAAATGCGAATGGGATATGGAAAAAAGAAAACGGAAAAAATTTCGTATGTCAAGGGAGAAACTCAGGGAAAGAGAAGCATTTGTAAGGTGGTTAGAGAAAATAAAATCAGAAAAAATGGAAAGAGCAATTGATGCGGATTTTTTTGTCGAAACGAATGGATGGGGTCGAGATGATGTAATGCAATTAATGGAACACCCTTTTGCCTCACCAGAGATAGAAATTGAGAGAGGTATTTCTAAGGACTTTGAGGAAGGTTTACAGTTTTTGGGCAATCATACGCTCTTAGAAGCAATCCCAAAAGTAGAAAGAGCAGTTAGCATTGAGAAAATGCGAGGAGAACGCTTAGACGAAATGATAGAATTAATTTCAGAAATAGCAAGCGAGATTTCCCAGAACAGGGTGGAAAGGATTAGCTGGTTTTATGATGAAGATTTTGGCTTCACTATCGAGATTGTCGTGAATCAAACGGATAAGGATGCGTTTGAGACATGGTTTCATCTTATAGATGAGATAAGACCCTTAGAATTAGGGATTATTATAGCTGTGGATTGGACAGGAGAGGATGTGCTAACTGAGGATGAACTTGTGCATAAAACAGTGGATGTGATGTTAAAATTAGGTATTGGACCACAGAGAACGGATAGATTTAGTGCCGTTAAGGAGATAGAAGAAGGGTGGTTGTGATGTTTTATTTAGATACAAATATTATTTTGTCATATACTCATAAGACGGAGGAGTTACATTGGCAAGCTAAAAACTTAATTGAAAATCTTGAAGGTAAATTTTATGCTTCTCCTTTCTCAATTTTAGAGTTATACTGCGTAGTTTCAAGAAATATAGGTAAATATAAGCTTCCTTTGCCTCATTTCTGGAGACTGGGAGAAAACAAAAAAGTGAAAACGGTGGTAGAAAATGCCATTCGCAGTTTAAATCTGACTGTATGCTCTGATGATACTGCAAATAAAGAGATAGAATGGCTGAGTGCTAAAGTGTTCTCGATATATTTTGATGCTATTAGATTGGCATCAAAGGTGAAATTACGAACGGGAGACATTCTTCATGTCGCTTATGCATGTCAATTGAAAAAGGAGGGGAAAATCGAGTATATAGTGAGTCTCGACGATGATTTTCAAAAAAAGGAAGAATTAATCGAAAATGAGACAGGTATAAAATTGCTTCCAGGTAACTTGCAATAGTGTAGCTTTGCTTCTATTCTAATTTTTCTTTTCATTACTCACTCTCCATGAATTTTTTAACCAACTCTTCCGAAGTCCTTTTCCTCGATGATCAAAAAAACAAAAATTACCCCTCATTCAGAGTGCGAGGGCAGCAGTCCGTTCTTCTAAACCAAATCGCTTCCAGAGGATATACAACAAAATAAAAGCAAGGAGAGGAGAAAAAGTGGCAATCGTTGCAACAGCTTGCCACATGGCAGAATCGGTCTACTGGGTGCTGACAAGGAAGGAATACTATAAGGAAAATAAGGCAATAAGAGCCTCGTAAGTTTACCCGCCCATTAAGATTTGGAGTTTTTCCCTTTATAGAACGGCTCTCTATACCGCATCGCTAACTTCAATTTGGTTATTATGTGCATCTCGTCCACGCTCTCTATGGGAACGAGATTATCATTTCTCAGCAAACAGGGCTTTATCTTTCCATCAGACGTTATTCTTAACCGAGAGCAGTTCGCACAGAACTCCGTGTTATCTATCGGGTGAACCACCTCTACTTCAACGCCGTCCACAAAATATTTTCGCCTGTGTTGCAGCCGTCTCGTTTTTATAGCAGATGCCTTCGATTTGAGTTCCGCTTCGACCGCGTAAAAGTTAGCTTCACAATTTTGCATAAAAGGGTTAAAATAAGGAATTAATTCTATTAACTGTAAGATCGCCGCTTCCTCCCCTCCCCTTTTATTACACTCACGCACAAAATCTATCATGTCCGCTATCTCATCCTCGTTTATCCCTTTTAAGAGAACCATATTCAGCTTAAGCGGAGTAAGACCTGCATCAATCGCACTGTATATACCATCAATCACCTTTGGCAGATTGTTGCTTGATGAGGTGATGAAATCGTATCTTTCCTCCTTAAGTGAATCTATGCTGACGTTCACCCTATCCAAGCCTGCATCTGCAAGTTCATCCGCATATCTCTTTAAGAATACTCCGTTTGTGGTTGCTGATATGTCATCTTCAAAATCTCCCATGCCTTGAATGATGTCCACAAGGTCGTCTCGCATCAAAGGCTCGCCACCAGAAAATTTTATCTTCCTTATGTCAAAATATGTGGACGCAACTCGTGCTATCTCTATTACGAGCTCAGCACTTATTTCTTCTCTGTTTCTTTTCCCTTTTCTCCATTCCCCTTCATTATGACAATAGATGCACTCCAAGTTACATCGACTCGTAATAGAAAATCTCAAACTCCTGATTTCTCTGCCGTAATCGTCTATTAATCTCTCTTTCTTTCCTTTTACGGTCTTCATATTTCTATTTTATTTACAAGCTTTCAACAGAAAATATTCCCAACCATTATTAATTAATCATCTCTCGGATTATTAAAAAGATGTGCAATAAATAAAAATGAAACCTATGCCCACATTCACACTCATCCGAACCACCAAAAGCATCTGTCCGATATGCTACCGCATCATAGATGCGAAACTGTATGAAGAGAAGGGAGCTGTCCATATGGAGAAGAGCTGTGTGGAGCACGGCACTTTTAAAGACTTATGCTGGTCAGATTATCGCATTTACAAGCAATTTGAAGCGAAAAACATAGAAGAAGCAGGAAGAAGGGAGCCGAATGCCGGCTCAGCACCCATAAGCGAATCCAAAGGCTGTCCATTCGATTGTGGTTTATGCCCACAGCATGAATCCTTCACTGCTTTGGGTATCATAGACGTAACCGAGAGATGCAACCTGAGCTGTCCTATCTGCTTTGCAAAGAGTAACGGGATTAGTGGAGGACATAAAAAAGACCCGGATATAGAAGAAATAAAGGCGATTATAGACAATTTCGCTGCAAATACAAATGCCGCAGGTCTTCAATTCAGTGGCGGCGAACCCACGCTAAGAGAAGACCTGCCTGAACTTATTTCATACGCGAGAAAAAAGTTCGACCATGTGGAAGTGGATACCAACGGTCTAAAAATGGCACAGAGCGAAGAATATTGTAAGGAGATAGAGTCCGCAGGCACAAGTGTTGTTTATCTTCAATTCGATGGTGTAACAGAAACACCTTACGAGAAGCTGAGGGGTCGGAAACTGCTTGAAGTAAAGAAAAAAGCGATACAAAATCATCGAAAAGCAGGTCATAAACCTGCTATCGTTCTCGTGCCTACCATAGTAAAAGGCGTGAACGACGACCAAATTGGCGATATCATACGGTTTGCAATAGAGAATAGTGACATCATAAGGGGAGTGAATTTCCAGCCTGTTTCCTTCTGCGGTAGAACTTCATACACCCCAAATAAGAGGATAACGGTTTCTGAGGTCATTGGTAAGATAGAAGAACAAACGGGGTTTATTCGTACGGATGATTTCTTTCCTCCTTCGCGGCTTAGCGTGCTGCTTGGAACCCTGGGCAAATCGGAGGTGGGATGCCATTTCTCCTGCGGTGCTTTTTCTTATCTCGTGATCGAGAAAAACAGAAAAGCAGGAGAAAAAGTAAAGCCGATAACGAAATACGTGGATATGGAAAGATTAACGGCGGCATATAAAAAAAGGAAAAAGATACCGCTTTTCGCAGCTTTAAGAAGTATCCGTCCAGGTTTTTTAAAAGAACTCTTTATTTGCTTCATAAAAAGCCACAGTTACTGGGACTTAAGTGACCTCCATTTCAACCTTCTGTTCATCGGTTCTATGCATTTTATGGACCCCTATAATTTCGATTTTACCCGTTTAAGGAAATGTGTGATTCACTATGGTTTACCAGATGGCAGAATAGTACCTTTTTGCTCCTATAATAATATACACCGGAAGTGAAAAAATCGAGTCGAAATGAAGGAATGACGGCTGTTTTTCCCGAGCAGTTAAAAGATTGACGAAAACATTGTTGTTTACATGCCCATGTACACGTTATTCGGAATCATGGCTATCAGTCTCAACGTCTCTAAATCATTGGACATTGAAAAAGAGCACATTAACAGCACTTGTAACAACAATGGTAGTATTCGCAGTTATAGGAACAATTGCGGGGCTATTCGCTTTTGCAATCTGGGAAGATTGGAAATTACAACAAGGAGAGGAATTAAATAATAGTGGGGTGGAAGTAACAGATTTTCAATTGATTCTACATGATGATGACGGATGTGACCTAATAGCAAATGTAACGAACAAAAACGATTTTAGCTTAGCTTGGGTAGGGATTCATGTAAATTATACTGAAAACGGGGAAGAAAAAACAGAATGGGATGCTATAAAACACATAAAGCAGAATGAAACAAAAAGGGGGAGGTGGTGGCTTTCTTTATCTTGCAAGCCCGAATACTGCAACGAAGAGCACTATAAGGATTTTAAAATTATGTCAATAAGGGCATACAAATATAAAAATGGGAAGTGATAAAATACCTATTGTAGCTATCCAACAACCGGGATGCCTCGGAATTTATTCCGATGGTGGCGTGGTTGATGCCATGAAAAAATATACTTCCCCGAAGCACTCGTACATCCCCGACCCAACAACAAACAAAAAGGGGGAGAAAAAATTGTATATTGGCATCGCTGCGAAGCATTTTGATCAAACTTTTCTAAAGTTTGTTGCATAAGGAGACATGCTATGCAACTACCCTTGACAAAGAAGGGGAAATTATAGATAGAAGAGAGTTCAAGAACGAGAGAGAAGAATGGGAGAAGTTCGTAGAGGGGATACCCAGAGATTCAAAGGTAGCAATAGAGGCTTGTTCCTACTGGTATCCAGCCGATGGAATGGATAAGAATTGAATAGAGCATGCATTGAAATTCTATCGTAGGTAAGTCTTAGATTTTTTCATAGGTGGGGCTTTGCTTCGTAAAGACCTTCAACCTTTACCTTTATATAGTAGAGAAGACAAATAATAATCAGTGATGAGAATATGAAATACGAGATAAATCTGCCAAATTTACATGAAATCGCAAAACAGCAAATCAAAGACGATTTCATGAAAAGCATCATAGAAGACAGAATGAGAACTCAAAAAATTATAGAGGATCAAGGAATTTCAGTTTTGGCAGTCCTTTTGGCAGAAGTATTAAGTGGAATATTAGAGGAAAAAGATTTGCATGAGACTTTTAACAGAAATAGAGATTGCACCAATGCTTCCAAGAGAGTTAAGGTCATATTATAGCGGTATTTTCAAAATGGACGATAGTTCGGATGTTCCTCATGCAATTTCGGCTTATGTATTGTTACATACGGCAGGCATTTTAGGAATATTGAGGACAAAATAGGGCGTAGAACTCCAAAAAGGGTTTTAAAGGAGATTGAATGATAAAACAATAGTAAATAATAGGTATAGTATAATAGTTAAGTACCGGAAGAAATAATATGGTTGAAATAAAGCCCTTCAAAGCGGTAATCCTGAATCCTGAACTGGAAAACAGAGCTGAGATGGTTTGCCCGGTTTATGATACGATAGACACATCTCAGTACGAGAAATATTCAGCAAAGCGAAACAATGTAATTAGCCTCACGACAAGGAAAGAGGGCGTATCGGAAAACGAATTTGTAGATTATGCAAAGCAGGATCTCAATCGTTTTTTCAACGAGGGGCTTCTAATAGAACGCGAAAAGCGTTCTTTCTACATCTATGGAGTCAGATACAAGTTATCGGAAGAGCTTATGGAACAAATCCCAGAGGAAGATAGAAGAGAGACCTATTTCGCATTTGGATTGGTAGCACAGGTAAAAGTCGAAAAACTCAATGAACACAGCATATTAGGGCATGAAATGACATTTGAGACGAACACACAGGAGCGATACAAGCTGATGAAAGAATGCGGGATGATCTTCTCGCCAATTGTTGCGGAATACAACATGCCAAATCACGATATAAACCGTATTTTCGAGGATTATCTGGGCTTTCGCAGACCGGATTTAAAGATATATGAGCATAGAAAACCAATTGTGGACGTTGAATTAAATGGTGCACGCCACATGCTCTGGGAGGTTTCAGATGAAGAAATCATGGGCAAGATTCAGCACCTGATGAAGAACAAAAGGATCCTTATCCTCGACGGACATCATCGATACACTGCTTCTTATCGCTTGAGTATGGATAAAGAGAAGGGAACGGCATATACATTGATGACGCTCTTAGATGGAGGAGACAGAGCACTATTATTACTTCCCTGGCACCGATGTGTGAAAGGGTGTCACATAGAAGATTTGTGGCAGAAGGTAAAGGAAAATTTTAAAATCGAGAGCTATGAAAAAGATCTGGATGCTATATATTCAAGGCTACGCGAGCATGAACACGGTAATGAATTTGATGTCAGATTGGGCATGTATGACGGAGATAAAGTTTATTTGCTGCGGGCAGATGAGCAAAAGATAAGGGAGCTGGCAGAGGAAAGAGGCGAGCGAGTAGGGTTGGATATAATAAGTTTGCATGAATGGATTATAGGGAAGTCGGAGAATCTTGTTTACGTGTCCAGTTTGAGGGATGCAATTAAAAAGGTGGACAGGGGTGATTACAGGGTTGTATTTTTTTTGAAACCGCTGCGAATAACAGATGTGGAGTACAAGGCTCAGGTAGAAAAGAAAACTTTTCCACAAAAGTCAACTCTATTTCTGCCAAAGGTTGCTGAGGGTATTGTGATGTGCAGAAATCAAATGTAATAAAGAGTGGCGGTTATTTTTTTTCATTTTTTACTCATGCTCCCTTCGCTTCAGGACATACACCTCTATGCTTTTATAGAGGCGAACTTAAACATACCATCATATATAATAATAGTAAAGTAAATAATAAAACGGGAATGAATGTTGGAAGAAAGCTAAAGGAAGCGGGGAAACAATGGGTGAAGGAGGATCCTGAAAAGAGCGATGTATTCTGGCCCACGGCAGAAATGAAGAAAAAAGCTTACTTTAGCGATGAGAAAATATACGTGGAAGCGAGCAAAGACCCTGAAAGTTTCTGGGCAAAACAAGCAAAGGAGTTCATTCATTGGTTTGAGGAGTGGGATGCGGATAAAATAGTAAAATTGGAGCCACCCTATTTCAACTGGTTCGTAGGAAATAAAACAAATTTGTGCTATAACTGCCTTGACCGGCATCTGGAAGAGCACAGGAATAAGGCTGCAATTATTTGGGAGCCTGAGCCCGTGGATGAAGCCCAAAGGGTCTTGACTTACATGGATTTATATAGAGAAGTGAACAAGTTTGCAAACGTTTTAGAAGGTCTGGGAGTAAAGAAAGGGAGTCCTGTAACCATCTGGATGCCGATGATCCCTGAGACTGCAATAGTCGCTCTGGCATGTCAACGGATAGGAGCATGGCATTCCGTCGTTTACACTGCTTTTGCACCCCACGCGGTCCGAGAAAGGATGGAAGATGCAGGGTCAAAAATTCTTATCACGGCGGATGGCTTCTACCGAAGAGGGAAATTGATAGAGCTGAAAAAGCGAATAGATGAAAAAGAGGTTCTGGAGAAAGCCGGTGCAGAGAACTGTGTGGTCGTGAGGCGTGTGAATTGTGAGGTACCAATGAAGGAAGGCAGGGACTACTACTTTGATGAATTGATGAAAGATGCCGAAGCTTATTATGAACCAGCAATAATCACATCAGAAGACTGTTCTTACCTGCTTTACACTTCCGGAACGACAGGCAAACCGAAGGCTGTTATGCATTCCTGCGGTGCTTACAGTGTGGGAGTAGCATTGACAATGAAACTTGTGTTTGATTTGCATCCGCAGGACCTCTTCTGGTCAACGGCAGATATAGGATGGATAACAGGGCATTCTTATGCCCTCTACGGTCCTTTACTCGTGGGAACGACGGTATTATGGTATGAAGGTGCCCCCGACTATCCGAATCCGAGCAGATGGTGGGAGATAATAGAGAAATACGGAGTGACTATATTTTATACAGCACCCACGGCAATAAGAGCGTTAAGAGCTGCGGGCGATAAATGGATCGAAGGATATGACTTCTCCTCCATAAGACTCTTGGCATCAGTCGGTGAGCCAATCGACCCTGACACGTGGAAATGGTTCTTCGAGAAAATAGGACAGCGTCGCTGTCCTCTGGTGGATACATACTGGCAAACAGAGACTGGCGGAATACTCCTGTCCTCACTTCCTGGTATAGGTCCTTTCATTCCTGGCGTCGCAGGTCCTGCACTCCCGGGTGTGCATTGCGATATCCTGGATGCGACTGGTAAGCCAGTGAAAGAAGGGGAATCGGGATATCTCGTTGTAAAACCCCCTTATGCACCTTCTATGCTCAGAGGGATGTACAAGGACCCGGAAAAATATGTGGCAGAGTATTGGAGTGAATACGGCACGGAAATATATTTTGCAGGCGATGGCGGAATAAAAACCAGGATGAAAATAGGAGGTCAGCCACTGATAAAGATTACCGGGCGGATTGATGATATCATGGAGGTCGCGGGACACAGGTTAGGCACTGCTGAGATAGAAGATGCAGTAAGTGACTTGGAGGAAGTTGCAGAAGTTGCAGTGGTGGGGAAGCCTCATGCGATAAAAGGAGAAGTGCCTGCTCTTTTCGTAGTGCTGAAAAGAGGTGTCAAAGTGCCCAAAGAGGAGATGGACAGGAAAATAGTGAAAGTGGTGAGGGAGAAAGTTGGTCCGGTAGCGACTCCTGAAGTCGCTTACTATGTCTCTGAAGTACCAAATACAGAAAGTGGAAAAATAATAAGGCGGTTTCTAAAAGGTCTTGTTCGGAATGAGGTGCTCGGAGACATGACCACCGCACGGAACCCCGAATGTCTAAAAGAGCTCGCAGAGGCTACAAAATATCGAGGACCGCAAAAGATACCGGGGTATAAGGGGGTGAACGAAATAAATAAATAGCTGAAAGGGTTAATTAATATTTATAGAATTGATTTTTTTGCCCCATTAGTTTCTTGGGTTTTATAATAACCTTTTTCTCCCCTTTAATAACGTAGCCCAGTCTGAAGGCATCCACTTTATGCTTTCTTGCAATGTCAATAGCTGCTTCGGCTTCTTGTTCAGGCAATATAACGCAGAATCCAATGCCCATATTAAAAACGAGAAACATTTCCTCATCAGGGACATTGCCAAGTTTTTGTAGTAAAGGGAAAATGGGTTGCGCTTCTGGAAGATATTCAAGGACAAAACCGACATTTGCTTTAACTCTATTTAGATTTAAAAACCCATCACCTGTAATGTGTATCAATGCCTTTATATCTAAATTAGAATTTATCATTTCCATAATTTCTGGAACATAGATATGCGTTGGTTCTAACAGTTCCTCTCCGATGGTTTTTCCTAATTCATCAAAATACTCGTTAATTCCGGTATGCGCGATGTTAAAAAAAATGTGGCGAGCTAAGGATAATCCATTACTATGAATTCCGTTACTACGTAGACCTATAATTATATCGCGCTCTCTAATATTTTGCCCTGCAATTACTTTATCGAGTGAAACTTTACCTATTGCTGTGCCTACTAAGTCGAATTCATGATTTCTTCTTTCTCCTTTGATCATATCTTTTATGATGGCTATTTCGCCACCGGAGATGGATATATTAGCAATTTCCGCACCTTTGGCGAGCCCTTTTCCGATTTCTTCCATCAGATGAGGGTTTGGATCACAAACTGCGATATAATCAAGCATTGAAATAGGTTCTGCGCCAACACAGAGAATATCATTAACGTTCATTGCGATACAGTCGATTCCTATGGTATCGTATTTATCCATCATCTGAGCGATGAGAATTTTTGTTCCCACACCATCAGCAGATACCGCTAATCCTATTCCTTGCCCAAGGTCAATTACATTTGCAAAATAACCTATATTAAGTTTAACCGACCCTATACCTTTTCTAAATGAAAGGCTTTTTTGCACATGGAAGAGCAATCTCTGTAATGCGATCTCCTCTTTTGCTGTATCAACTCCTGCTTCGGTATATGTAACACTTTCTTGCGATTTCATTCTTTTGCCTCTTGTTTATCCAATCTTTTATGGTATGGTATGGTATTTTCGCAACATCACTTCAGCTCTTCAATTAACTCATCCAAATACCTTCTCCATTCCTCATCTTTCATATTCGGAAACGACATGTATGCATTCGGATGGAAGAACCGGCATAGTGTGATTGTCTTCAGCCAGGGTGCGAAATGCTTCAGTGTGGACAGCCCCTGCGAGCCTATGTAATAAAGCACACCCAGGCACACGACGAGGTCGTGCTGCCCTTCCCCTTTTACACCTTTCCAGTCTGCGTCTCTAAGTCTGTCTATTATGTTTATCAGGGGCATATAAGCATCCGGTTGAAAGCCCCTTTCAGAAAATCCTTTTGGCGTGTGTGCGACCGCAACCACGGGTATTCTCCCTCCGTTCGCTATCTCTATCGCATAATCCATCAAACTCTTCCCGTTAAGCTCTGTCTCTAATGCGAGCGAGCCGACAATGAAAAGAGGTCTTTTTGCTCGCTTTATCATCTTCGCAGCGCCGAGAGGCGTCAAAATCTTTGCCTGCTTCGGTCCAGGTATGTTCCCTATCTGCCATGGAGCGTCTTTTAATACCATTTTCAACCTTTCTCCCGCTCACCTCGCTTCCTCACCAACCTTTTCAAATTCGTAGGGTCAAAAGAAGGGTCGTAGCCCCTTATCGGTCCTTCTTTTATCTTCTTCAACTTCCAGTCTATCTCCCATCCTTGCTCATCCTCGAGCTTCTTCAGCAGCTCTTTCCTTTTCGCTATTGGAAGGTCTGTCTCACTTCTAACGAAGAGATGCCAGTCCGGCGGGTATATAGAGAGATACTTCAAACTGAGGTCAATATAATGCGTTAGTTTAATTGAACGTCCGCGGTCAGTATCAGAAGGTCGGAAACAAAGTTTTGCAATCATAGGTAAAGCTTCCTCCACCGTCTCGCAAGGCATCATGAGGTGCTCCGGAGCAGGCTCGAAATATATTTCGGTGCCGTCTCTCGCATCTATCAGCGACCAATCCCCCTTTTTATACGCCCTTCCCAGATAAGCACGCCGGTATTTCGACCCATGAGGACCTACAATCACGGGAACACCAAGTCTATTGAAGCCAGTAGCGATAGAAGCCGCTTTATCTGACATCGCTCCCCACGCTACTCCACACGCACCTACTCTGCTCAGAATGTAATCTGCTATCTCCTCATAGTTTCCCCTCAGGTTCCTTCTTGCGAATATACTCGCTATTTTTATCGCCGCACCGTGTATATGCGCATTAGATACGCAGGAGCCTATATTGAGCACGCCTCCGGCATCGAAAGCGCCATGATGCTTCTCATATAATGTCTTTCCTTCTTCATCTTTCCAGAGCGCAACGTCTATGGATGCGCAACCCGTTAACGTAACTATGTACCGCCGCTCTGCAAACTCTTTCGCTATAAGCCATACATCCTTTGTCCCTTTAGGGTAGTTTCCACAGCCAACCGGAGCAATAACACCCGGAATAGTTCCCAGGACAATAGGAGCACCTACTTCTCTTATCTCGGTGTCCCATACTGGTCCTCTTCCCACTCTTGCTTTCCCTTTCTCCTCCTTTATTCCAGGGTATGCCGCTTTAGTGATCACATCTACAATCGGAATATGTTTCTTGCAAACCTCTTCGCATCTACCGCAACCTACACAAGGGTCAAATAAATCAGAGAGAGGTTCAACAATGCCTTTCACGGCTTCCGCCATCGCTTCTCCTATCTCAAGCCCATTTGGACATGCTCGCGTGCATTCATCACATTGCACACATTCTCCTACCAAGTTCTTGAACTCTTCATCACTTAGAATTATCCTTAGCGTTTTTCTTCTCTTTTTTACCTTCATCGCAGTCTTAACTGCTACTTCTCCCACTCTATCAGGGTCGAGAATGACAACACCCGGAACCTTCTCAGTCGCTAAATCCGCTACTATCTCATCAGGTTCATCGTAAGTTCTATCTTCAAGCCCGTGCAAAGCTTTGTCATTCGTCGCTATAACCGGGGAATGAACTCTTTGAGCAAGTTCTACCACGTCTGCACGAATACACTGCTCGTCAACTACGATGACATCTGCAAGACCAGCCCTTATCACACGAAGTTGTCTGCCCAATGCAGACACTATCTTCGCTCTTTGGTTATACCGAGTCAAATCAAGAGCAGTGCAACATATACCCGCAAGTTCAATTACATCTTCGAGCTCATTCTCCATCATGTAATCGGAGATGTCCGCAGCAGGTGTGACGTTGTGACCTATGACGAGCACGACGGGCTTGTTCGTGTCTATCGTGCCAAATCCGACATCCACTAAATGAACATCCGGACCACCGCCTGCATGGCTGGATGGCATTCCAAAGCACGCAATCTGAACAACATCAGTAGCTTCTTTGCTCAGCGAATCGAGCATTCCGAGATGAAGCGCTTTCGACTCGAAGTCCATGTATGAACTTTCTTGACCAGGATGAAGCGAATCAGCCAATTGCGCTATTTGCTCCTCTATATAATCAAATACCTCCTCATAATCACTTATTGTCTTGGGTCTTATACCACATATCAATCTTGTAAGAGGCGCTTCCACGTTTACCTCAGCCCCAAAATCAATAGGGACCTCCTCTCCATGTTTCTTTATCATTTCTCGTAAGAGGTGCCTTCCATGTGCTTCATGCGCTGAGCATCCTAAGAGGGAGATGAGCAAAAACATTCTCCCCTGCTGAGCATCTATTTTTATTCCACAAGCGCCTTTCTTACCGGCTGTAAGATCACATTTCCCGTACGTACAAAGACAGCACAAGTCGCAGACCGGTGCATAAAAAGGCTTGTAGCGGTTCAAAAGCTTGAAGTCCCAGTTTCGAAGCGTGGCGATGCTTGGCATCGGCGTCGGTCCCATCGGCTCCCATTCTTCTTCTTCCTCTATTATCTTCCCTATGCTTATCCGTATATTTTGCAGGTCGGAGATAGTGAAAACTCCTCCCTTTTTTAGCTCTTCCATCTTTCTTCTTTATCTTTTAATAGGATTTTAATAGGACTCCATATTTAAGGTTTGCTGTTTTGTTCGGCGACTTCCTCTTTAGCTTCAGGGAATTTCTTCGCGTCATGCCGCAAGCGCAGAAGTGTGGTCACTTCGTGACGAGTAGCGGAAGGTTTAACGGAGAAGAAGCAAAAAGTTTTATTTATTACTGGCGGTTGTAATGAGAACAAAAATAATTGAAATGGAAACCATAGAAGAGCAAATAAGAGAATGCAGACGTTGCGAATTATGGAAGACGAGAACAAATCCCGTTGTTGGAGAAGGCACATTAACAGCGAAAGTGATGTTCATAGGTGAAGCCCCGGGTTACTACGAAGATTTAAAAGGCAGACCATTTGTGGGTAAAGCAGGAAAGATGCTCGATGAGTTGTTGCGGTTAGCAGGATTAGAAAGAAGCGAAGTTTATATTGCCAATGTGCTAAAATGCCGACCACCAGGGAATAGAAATCCAAAAGTAGCGGAGATAAAAGCATGCACTCCTTTTCTGGATGCACAAATGGAAATCATTGAACCCGCAGTTATCGCTACACTTGGGAACTTTTCATTGGGTTATATCTTCGATAAATTCTATATAAAGAAGGATAAAATAGGTAAAATACACGGAAAAGTTTTTACGGTAAGCACCGTTCCAGGTATTAAAAAGATAGTACCTTTATATCATCCAGCAGTTGCTACTTACAATCCGGGGATGAAAGAAGTATTGGTTGATGATTTTAAGGTGCTGGCGAAATGTTGTTTATAGTGTGCCTTTTTATAGATTTTTAAATTGAATGATTGAATGAAATCCAAATTGGAAGATATATGGATAATAATAACACCACGAGGAAATGGCTGAAATCGCATCATGATACGCTGTTCCCGTTTTTTCCTTTTCTTAAAAAGAGGAATATTGACTGGCTGTTCGTTAGATTAATGGAAAGGAGAGGCGAAAAGGGGGCATTATATGTTCATATACCCTTCTGCACTGGCAGATGCACTTTCTGCATTCTTACGAGGGAATATCCTTCCGAGACAACGAAATACGTGAAATCGGTTCTGAAAGAAGCGAAAACGTGGAGCGATTACTTTTCACCCGTGGAAACCGTATATGTAGGTGGCGGGACTCCAACATCGCTTTCTTCAGAAGAACTTAAGTTGTTATTTGATGGACTTGGAGAAATATTCCAAATCGAGCGCGATGCAGAAATCAGTGTTGAAACAACGACAAGCGAACTCACGGAAGATAAAATGAACCTGCTTGTGGAATTGGGCGTCAATCGCCTGAGTGTGGGTGTTCAAACGTTTAATCCCGGTTTAAGAAAAGTGCTTGGGAGAAGGCGCGGGGGTAAAGAAGTTATTAAGAAATTAAATAGGGCTCGAGAGGTTTTTCCGCTTCTTACGATCGACGTTTTGTATGATGTCCCCGGGCAAGATAAGAGGGATGTGATTACAGATTTGCAAAAAGCCGTAAAAATAGGGATTGATGGAATCTCTCTTTATCCTTTGATATTCGGTCCCAAAACAGCGATATCCAGACAATTCGAGCCGCCTCCAATCGAAATAGCAAGGGATATTTTTGAAACTGCAAAGTGCTTTCTGGAAGATAACGGGTACAATCACGTAAATATCAATCATTTCTCAAACGGGCGGGATAAATTCCGCTATTCCTCTTATTTCAACAGTTTAGGAAACGTTCTCGGTTTAGGCGCAGGAGCAACGGGCTTTATGACCGATTGCTTTGTGAAGCATAAATCTACAAGTGAAGTATTTGTTTAGCTCATTTCAAACAAAGCTCATTGACGAGCAATTTTTTGAGTTCGTCGTAGACATCTTTTCCCTGTAACCGCCACGTGGCGAAGACGGAAGCGATGTACTGGTAATAT
>QMVO01000005.1 GCA_003661125.1 Methanosarcinales archaeon | reverse complement strand
TCTCTAATTACACCAATTTTGAAATCCCGTGTGTATTTCCTCCTTCTTTTCATCTTGCACCCCTTTTTCATTTTTTCTTATTTCTTAACTTAGTGTCTACTTTTAGGGGCGCACCCCACATCATATTCATACTCACATCTTGTTTACATGCGAAGATATAAATATAGTATGTCAATATAACAATGCGGGAGTAATCGAATGGAAGAAGAAAAGAGGGTGATATATGCGATAATTGCCGCGTGTGTGATAGGGATTTTCATCGTCGGGTTCTTAGTAGTCACCTATACCACCATGAAGGAGAGCTTTTCCGAACTTTATTTCGAAGAACATGAAGAACTTCCAAGGATTATCAACGTTGGTGAAAAAGAAGAATTTGCTTTCACCGTTGCGTCCCACGAGTTAAATATGACATCCTATGAGTATGTAGTTTCTCTTGACGACGAGATTCTCAAGGACGGGGGCTTTACCCTTGGTTCTGATGAAAATATCACAGTTAATGTATCTTTCATTCCTGAAAATTCGAGCTTAATGCTTGTAGATGAGGTTGAACATAATTGGACCTTGAGAATCCCTCAAAAAATAGAGCCGATAACATTTTTAAAATCAAAAAATTTCACAAAAATTGAAAAAGGGTTGTTCTTTAAAGGGGCTATCCCCCTCATAGACGGCGAAGAAATTTCAACTTTTATAAATTTAGGTGAATTAAAAGAGGATATAGTTTTGTACAACTATACTGAGTTTTACCGATTTGGTGATATAAATAAGCTCGAACCTGTAAATTTGACCATGGGAAAGGATTTTTCAAACTTGGGATATAAGCGAGATATAAAAAGATGTGAGATAAAAAAGGATGGGGAAAATATAAGTCTGGTATATAGCAATAAAAACATTGAGTACAGGTATAAATTCAAAAGAATTTCAGTAGAAGTAACTTCCGAAGACGGAACTGAATATGAGATCCATTACTGGGCAATAATTGTAGAGTAATTAAAACGGCTGGGAAATTGGAAGATGTCCTTTCATTCATTTCGCCTCCTCTCAATTCGGAATGCTTTTTATGTCGTATGTCTATATGTGCTATGTAGAGGAGGTCATAAGGTCTAATAGTAGATACAAAAACTTTTGGCAGTTTAAAAAGCAACAGTTGTCGTAACTACAATATCCCCCACCTCGCGCTCATGCATATCCATCATATATGCCATCGTGCCCATAATGATCCGGTTTATTGTATAGATGAAAGCGGCGCAATACAGGATGCAAGCAAGGAAGAACATAGATAATATGCGACTCCATTCGCCTCTTAATTCATTCAAATCTGCTTTTGTATTCTCTGACATAAGCAGCTCACCTGCAACCTTATATTTGCTTCCTGCATCCTCAAAGTTTGCCTTCGCTGAGCCAAAGTTCGCAGAGAAAGTATCAAATTTATAAGGATTTACAAGGAGATACAGGTCTCCGATTCTAACAAGGTCATTCTCCTTGCTTATCGATATGTTTCCTTCCGCTTTGATACGAAGATCTGTTGCATCACTTACCAGTTCATCATGCTTATCCATGAGTAAAGATTCCTCATAGGAACATTCCAATCTCTTTTCTTTATTGTCGAGCAGACCATATATAATGGCGGCATATTGATAAGAAAGAGCGGATTCAAGCACGTTTTCTTCCTCCTTCAATCCACTTATGTCGCCCATTGCCATTGCGTGCTCCACTGCCTTCTTTATGTTCCATCCACGCAATTCAAGCTTTTTCGCTTCGTCCATCAACACCTCCTCTGTTGTCCTGTCCGCACCTGCTGAGATTTCCCTCGCGTATCCATAAATGTCCCAATTGTTCAGCTCAGAATTCGACTCTATCGTGGATGCTGAGACCGAAGCACTCACTAAGTTCTCCACTGCTTTTCCATAGTTTTCCCCTTCACTGGATATCAGACCGTCATTCAGCGATGAGAGTAGTGAGAGCGTTCCCTTCATCAAAACAGGTATTTTTTTCCAGTCCTCAGCTCCAATGTCGCTTCTCTCTACCACTTCCAGCATTCCTACGCCGTTTGATATTATAGCTTCTGAGGATGGATAACGCCTATAAAGGATGCTTTCTCTAAATGACTCCAAATATTCCATCATCTCCGGTATATTCATCGGCACTATATTCGCTTTTACTTCTATTCTCTTTCTACTTATTTCTGATGCTCTTATATCATATTTCCACGAATAACTCTTAGGCACTGCCTCCAATCCTGGTTCTATTTTTAGTATAAAACTCCTCGATTCTCCTGGTGGGATTTCAGAGAAATCCAACTCCTCGTGTAGCCATTCCCCATATTCACCACTCTCTGAAAAGCGTAAATTCCGCACCGGTTTATACCCATAGCGCTCTGTTAAGGTTATTTTTACGCTTTTCTTCTCATATCCTCGCTCTTTCAGCGCCAACGACCCGAAGTCAATAGAAGGCGGGGAAGGAGTGAAATAAGGAGAGGTAGAGGAGATGGTGAAATCAACCGGCCATATTATCTTTATTGTTATGTCCACATATTCATCTCCTGCCGGGTTACCGTCTTTATCTTCTGCATATATATGCAATTTGCCACGATATGTTCCCTCGGGAGCGTAGTATGGCACGGTAATATAAACCTCAATATTTCTACTGTCCAGAACTTTATCAGGCGGGTCTATTTCAACTCTGATTCCACCACCTAATGAGTTTGGGTAATCAATTTTTCTAAAATACAGGGGCTCATCACCTTCGTTTCTTACTCGTATATCTATATGTTTGTAATATTCCAAAACAGTTTCCTTGGGTTTGTCGAACTTTATTTCAAGTTCTTTATCTTTAAGTTCACCAAGCTTCGGCGGTCTCATTATACGTGCTTCGACCTCTATTGTAATTGGCTCTACATTACGGCTTCTGCTCTTGATGATAAACATCCATCTATATTTGTTATCACGTCTATTGTAATTGGGAGGTCCTGGTCTCAGCGTAAATGTAACATAAGCATGAGAAACTTTTGAGACAGTAATATCTCTTTCTCTACTAGGTGTAACCCAATTGTTTTCGTTTCCACGTGCTGGTGTTATTGTTACATCATCCAAGGTTTTGTATCCGTATTCCTCGCTGATCTCAATCGTTTTTGTGACTTCGGATTTCTTGCTGGGAACCTCTCCAAAATCGACTGAAGAAAGATTCACCTTGATCTTTGCACAATAAATTATCTTTACGGTAACAGTTTCCACTTTCACCCCTCCAGCTTTTATCTCGAGGTAATACGATCCGTCATGCGCATCATAAGGTGCCTTAATCGTGATAACTTTGGGTTTTTTAGGGTCGAGGCTAAACGTGTCAGGACAACTGAGAATAATCTTGGAATCATGGCTAATGCTCATCACAGTGGTATTTTCTCCATTGTTAGTGATTGTTATCGTATCCTCCGCTGGATAGAAAGCCTCGGAGGCTCTTTCCGAATCGAAAAAAATCTTTACCTCACGTGGAGTTACATCAATTTGAGGCTCTGATGCACTCGCGCACTCTATACTTGTGCATATTAAAAGAAAAGAAAAGATAAATGCGGCAACAAAAATACTAAACAATAAGCTCCTCTCCCAACTTCGTGTCATCCGGCTCATCTCCCTATCTTTTGCAATTCTTTTCCACTGTTCTTGTCATTTTCCAGTGTAATTACCTCCAAAAAATTCACTCTTTTAAAATCCGGGTCGAAAGTAGCTATTTTTCTTATTCCGTAATGCTTGCATGTTGCTGCGATTAATGCATCATCAATCAAGCATTTTTCCTTCATAGTATATCTCATCTAATTTTTTCTGGCTGATTTTCGACCTCGGTAAATTTTTAGTAGTGTCTGTTATTTCTTTAATATCTTCAGATGAGATAATCCCCCTTTCCTTTTCTATAGTGACTTTCGCTTTCCTCCCTCCCTTCAATTTTACCTTTTCCAGCGGCTTAAAGACCCCTTTTTCGTAAATAACCTCGATTGTTTTTTGCATCTTAAATACTCTTATATTGATTTATTGGATATAAAGTTTTACAAAAACGAAATCTTAACCTAAACAACAAGTTCTTCCCCCAACCTCGTGTCATCCAGCTCCTCGCTCCATCTCTTGAAATCCATCCATATTATAACGGTAAAAAAAGAAAGAATAAGAAGATAAATTGCCACCACCTTAAGCGTGTCAAGCATCAACCTGTGATAAACGCTTTTTATCTCATCTTCAATCCCCTTCACATTCTCCAGTTCTTTATCCTCATGCTTCTCATATAGCTCCTTCGCCTTCTCGAAAGAGCCCCTTGCCTTTATTATCTCCATAAAAGCAGCGCCAACAATTTCTGAAGACGGATTCCTCGCTTTTTCGAGATGCAAATTCGCGTCATCAATGAACTCGGACGCCTTTCTCATGTCTCTCCTATATATCCATTCGTCCCTTCTCAACTCGAACTCCATCCTGCTCGAGTCGCTTAGCGTATATACGCCACCTTTTTTATACGAACTTGAGCTTATCTTCTCATATTCGATCTTAAGCTTTGTCTCTTTCTCGGTCCTTGAGAGATCCTCGAAGAATTTCCCCTCGTTCCGGTAGAACCGCTTAAGTGCAAGTTCTGCGAGCATTGGTATTTCTGATATGTCGCATCGACTGAGCGGATTTATGTCCATATTATCTGCGATTTCAATCGCTTCTACGTGGTCTGAAGGGACAGCACTTTCGCTTAAATCCGCCATCGCTTCAAAATCATCAATAATCCCAAGAAAAATATCTACCCACTCCTTTGTACTTGAGGTTACTTCCCAACCTTCCATACCCTGTATCACCGCTTGCATCTTTGCCTTTGCAAGATATAACTCACCATAGTCGTCAAATAATTCAGGCTTATCTACTGATATTATCTCTTTAAGCAGCTCCCTTTTCAGCTCGTCTGACCCTGCCGCAGGTGTGGAAAAAGACAGAGTATTGAATATGATTACGGTTAGTATTAATGTCGTTAATGTAATCAGTTTTCGTTTTTTCATCAAAATAAATATATGGCATACAGGAATTAAAAATAATTTCTAATCGCCTCAATTATTTCTTTTCTCTTTTCTGGATTTAAAGAGACTTCAGTGCCATAATGAGTTGGTTTTGCAATCAAATATCCGTTTTTAACCAGTTCTTTACCAATTCCAAGATATTTGCCTTTTAAATGAGAGGGTACGCCTTTCTGTAAGTTGTCAAAAGAAGTATGAGATTTACTCCATTTCTTCTTTCTGTGCAATCTGTGGAGTATATCCGCTCTTATCTTAGCTCATCTGTTACTGTTATTGGCATAATATCCTTTACTTTATAAGTTCATTTAAATGAACTTCTAACATATATTTATATATACCTATATAATATAGAAACTGCGATGAACAAAGAAACGGAAACTTCAGTGTTAATCGAATATCTTGGTAACCATCCCATTATAAGGATAATAGACTTCCTGATAGAGAACAGACTGTTTGATTACTCAAAGAAACAGATAGCGGAGAATGCAGGAATTAGTAAAGTCACGTTATTCAAATACTGGGAAAGATTGGAAGAGATTGAAATCGTAAAAGTGTCAAGGAAATTTGGGAAGACGAAGTTATACAAGTTAAATGAGGAAAATGAGGTTGTCAAGAGGTTAATAGAATTAGAGTTAGCTTTAGCTGATATGATCTCCGAAATAATAGCAAAAGAAGAGAAAACGAAAGTAGAAAAAGAAGACGATTAGACCTTTGTCCGTCTATAAGCTTCAGAAATATTTATAAATGTTTCCTATCTTGATAGAAATAACCTATAAAATTTTTTAACAGGAATGATATGACACACCTATTCATCGGAATAGGAAACGCAGGTGGAGCAATTCTCAATGCTTTACTGGAATATAAAGAGGTAAAAAGAGCCAAGCCAATCGTTATCAAGTCAAAGTCCAAGCCGGGAAAAGAGAGCAATAAGGAGGATAAAATAGAGATAAAGAGAGAAAAGGGCATCGAATTTGCTTTTTTATTCTCCGTACTTGGTGATTGCGATGCCACAATCCATATAGCAGAAATGCTGGCAGATCTAACCATAAAAATATTTCTTGTTGGCGTTTTGCCTGCGAAAAGGCGAGAAAAAAGAGAAGAGCTGATAAATGCATATTATTCGCTGGAAAAGCTAAAGGAGCATGTTAACTCCTTTATAATCGTTGATAATCAGAGGATTGCGCACCTTCCCAATTTCGAGGATTATTATCCCCAGTATAACAGGTATATCGCATCTTGCATCGCAGATATTCTCGTTGGGACATCACGACCTGGTTCGTTAGTGGAGGAGATGCAATTGTCTCAGCCTATCGATGAGGTCATAGCGGCTTTGTCTTTCGAGGATGAACCCGGATATGTGGCATTATCAAGGGCTTCAGAGCTTACAAAGGGATTATGGGGGTATATCTTTCCTTTTCTGAAGCACAAACCCCTAGACCTCGGAACACTTCTTCGTGTTTCATTGGATAAGCTCAGCGTTTCTGATGCACCGATAGGCAGTGAAAAGAGCATCTCATTTCTTCGAGTACCGGAATATTATATCAGGAGTAAAAGTGTGAATAGGGAGCTAATAGAGGAATTCATGCTCTCGTATTCAAAAGAGTGCCATCTGGCTGTCTTCACTACGAGGCGGAATATAGCAGCGATAACCAATTTGCTCACCTATAAGTTTGACCAATTGGAAAGACTGCGGGAGATAAGGGGGCTCGCGTATGAAAGGGTATAGCATATTTGTTCCACTTGCTCTTTTCGCATTAATTGTCATTGGTGTGATCTTACTTTTCGCACTGGTTCCTTATTCTGATCTTGCAATAACCATTATACTCATCTTCATTCCTGCAATGATCGGTGTGTCGTTCTTAGTTCGATACCTCGTTACTGTAAGGAAGAGAAGCGTAAGAGAGAAGGTGATGGAGCGGGACATCAAGGGGATTGCAAATCGGTATGCGGAACAAATGCGAATTTTATACGATTTCGAGGATAAATACGCGATAAGCACGAAAGAATTCAGAGATGCCCTGGCGAAGGTAAAAGAGGGTCTATTTGAGCTGGGATGCGCGGTAAATGGAAAGATAAGAATAGACAGAGCGAAAGTCAGAAAGGTAGTTTTTGCAGATGTTGAATGGGTGATTAAGATGTTCGAGGTCATAAAAGACAGGCATGAGGTCGTCCTTTATTCACGAGTGTTAGACAAATGCAGAGATTATTTGAGGAGCTTAAAAGAGCTTAAAAACGCAGGGTATGACGATATAAGAGGTCAGATAAAGCAGATAGAAAACAGGATAAGAGAAAGCGAAGGAATTAAAGTGAATTCGCTTGAGTTATCCATGTTTATGAATGGAGTGGCTTCAATCATGGAAGAAGCGCTGAGAATCTGTTTGCGGGATGTACAAGATTTAGAAGTGGTGGGGAGAGAGAGCGCAAAAGCAGATACAGCCAGAATCAGAACCGATATAAAAATTGTCGAGCACAGTTTAGAGCATGGGAACTATGAAAATGCAACAAAAGTATTAAAAAGCGTGATTGAAAGATTGGCAGGGTTGCTGAAAGATGCGTTTGATGGTTATAAAGCCCACGCACTCGAGCTGATCGAGGTATTATTGGAAATATCGGGAAAGGAAGAGGATAAAAAGGAGGTGGAAGAGATAAGAAAAAATATCGAAACGTGTATGTCGCCTTTACAGATGCAAAAGCTGCGTGAGTTTGGTGATGTGCTTATAAAAAAATCCAAATCCACTCTGGAGGCGATTTATAACGAGATATTTGAGATTGAGAGTGAAATTCTGAAGGAAAGTCCACCACCAGAAGTCTATCCAGTGGAATTTTGGGCAGAAGATAAGAAGGACGAGATTGAGGAACTAAGGTCAACGTCTGCCTCGGATATAGAGAGATTCATTCATAGATACCGCCTTTTAGCCTCCGATGCTCATTCGAGATTGGTGTATGATTCCAGGAGGTTGAAGGATATAAAAGCCCTTTCAAATTAAATTAAGCAAGTAGGGTAAGGCGGGGGGAGAAGGGAAAGCGGGAGGGATTTGTGATAATAATTTCAATTGATTATAATAGATAACAAGTTATTGAGAATTGTGCTTGAAAAATAAGACAAAAAGAAGCATCTAAAAACGAATGGAAAATTATTTAAGTTCCAAATACCAAAATATCCCTTATGCCAGTCGAAAAAAGGGGATCGAAAAAAACTTTTGAAGACCCTGAAATGATGATTGATGTGGGAAACGAGTATATGAATATGAAGAAATATCGGAGAGCGGTAGAAATTTTTGAGAAAGTAATAAAGGAAGAGAAGGGACTTACTCATCGGGCTAAGGCTTACAACGGGTGTGGAATTGCATACGCCATGCAGGGCAAATTCGAGAAAGCGATAGAGAACTTCGAAGAGGCGATAAATCTCCGTAGATATTTAATAGATTTCGGTGCGAGGACTTACCATAATCTTGGACATGTCTATGAACTTATGGGGGATAAGGAAAAAGCGAAGGAGAATTATGATAAGGAGAAAGAGATAGAATTGGACCTCTACCACTATTGGGTGACGATGAGTGACCAATTAGAATAGACTTCACTTCAGCGGAATAGTAGTCTTCTTCTTTTCTCCTTCTTTCTTCGCTATCCGCACGCTGAGCACGCCGTTCTTATAAGTTGCCTTTGCCGTTTCAGGTTTTACAGGCATATCGAAGTGCACTTCCTTATAGTACCTTTTTTCATTTTCCGTTCTTATTTCCAGCGAATCTTCAGTTGCATGCAATTTTATATCGCGCTTCTCAACACCCGGCAATTCTGCTACGACTTCATAATAATCCTTCTGCTCGATTGTATCGATCAACGGCTCGCGTTCACCCCTTGGAATGGGCTCGATTCTTCGATACGAGGGTCTAATATTCCCAAACTCTTTTATCTCCGGCTCCTTTCCCGGCTCCTTTGTATAGGAGAACCCATAGATAAAAGGACCGTATCTTCTTACCTTTCCCTCCGGCGTCTCTTCCTCCGTTACAAAATCCTTGAACTCCTCTGGCAATTCCTCTTCTAACCGCTTCATCATCTCTTCAAAGGGATCTCTTAACCACTCTTCTATGTCTTCCGGCTCTCGCTCTCTTCTTCGCCTTCGCGCGAACTCTTCCTCAAAAGGCAGTCCCAGAGGCAGCCTTCTCGCCTCCTCGAACATCCGCTCCACATACTTTTCCATCAAATCAAATATTGAGGGTCTTCTTCTTTCCACCATGCTTTTAGGTTTCACCTTCCGTATATAAAAAGCTGTAGTTTATTATTACCACATCACCTGTTAATCTCAATTTCTTGTGGGCTCAAATGCTCAGGGCGAATAAATAACTCCTTCACCCTTTTCCTTTCCCTTTTTCCATCTAATACTTCCACGATATATGCCCTTCCTTGCTCTCCTATTATCTTGCCAGTCATACCATGAAATCTTTGATGTGGCATACCCTTCTGGATGCTCGGGTCTATGCGGATATGCACGCTTTCCCCGGGTTCAAATCTTTGAATTGTTCTGCTTATTGGAGACAGCCCTCGATCCCTTTTTCTCTTCCTCAACTTCTTCCTTGTTCTTTTCCTCTCCCCATGTGAACGTGGCATTTTTTCCTCTGCTTAAGTCAACAAATGAGCAATAAGATATATTAAATTAATATATAAAATAAATATTTAACATAGGGGCGTTGAAAAAATGCTTATTGATATCTCGAGGCGTACGGAAATATTCGGCTCGGTGAAAATACACGAGCTGCAGCGTATATTAAAACTTGATTCCGGTGGCTTCGAAAATCCACGCGCAAAGGACATCCCTTTTAATGCAATCAAAGATGTTTTGAGGCGTCTTGCAATCATCATACCTGTGAAAGATGAAAAAATACATTTGCTCGACGGTGTTTTAAGAGCAATCCCTTTTGACTGTTCTGTAATTGTGGTGTCAAATAGCCGTAGGGAAAATCATGATATATACAAAATGGAGCAGGATATGATAACAAACTTCCACGAGCTGACACAGCAAGAGATTCTCAGCATACATCAAAAAGATCCTGAATTGGGGGTTGCTTTTTATGATGTAGGATACGATTTTCTTCTCGATAGGGATGATTTAGTCAGAGATGGTAAGTCCGAGGGTATGATAATAGGCATGTTACTTGCGAAATCGCTGGGAAAAGATTTTATCGGGTTTGCTGATGCTGACAACTACATCCCGGGTTCTGTGCGTGAATATGTGATGGATTATGCCGCGGGATTCTTTATGTCAGAATCGCCCTACAGTATGGTGAGGCTTCACTGGCGATACAAGCCAAAAGTGGTGGAGGATAGACTTTATTTTAAAAAATGGGGTAGGGTAAGTGAAACTACAAACAAGTTTCTCAATCTCCTGCTCTCGACCAACACGGGATTTGAGACAGGAGTAGTGGTAACGGGAAATGCTGGCGAACATGCGATGACCACAAAGCTTGCGGACATAATGAGTTATTCGACTGGTTTCTCAATCGAACCATACCATTTCGTTTATTTGTTTGACGCATTTGGGTTGAAGGCAGAAAAAATAGCGTATCCTGATGCAACCAGTGCAGGAATTGAGATTTTTCAGATAGAGACATTAAACCCACACTTACACGAGGAAAAAGGGGAGGAGCATATTAAGAACATGCTGCTTGGCTCACTTTGCACGGTTTACAACAGTAAGCTTTGCAATGATTATGTGCGGTCAAAGGTGCTTGAGGAGTTAGGGAATATTCTGGATCTGTGGGAGAAGCCGAAGAAGAATATCTTAATGCCACCTATTGGTGGGATTGACGCAAGTAAATTTAGAAAATTGCTGGAAGGTAAATCAGAAACATATATGTGTCTTAAACAAGGGACAACCAACGAAGGAGAACGAGAGGAGGAAGGAAGGATTAGAGGAGAGAGTATTCAATCGGTATAGGATAATGAAACAAGTTCTTTTCACAGACCTTGACGGAACCCTGCTTGACCTTGATAACTATTCTTACGATGTTGCGCTTCCGACTCTATCAACTTTGAAGAGGAGAAATATCCCGGTGGTATTTTGCACAGCGAAGACATTAGCCGAGAACGAATACTACCGAAAAGAGCTGGAAATAGAGGATCCGTTTATTATAGATAATGGTGGAGCGATTTTCGTTCCTGAGAATTACTTTTCATTTGGTTTTGAATGTAAAAAGAAGGGCAATTATTGCGTTGTTGAGCTTGGCGCTTCGTATGAGGAGTTAAGGAAAGCTTTAAAAGAAATCAAAGAGGAAACGGGATTTAAAATCACGGGTTTTGGAGATATGACCGCAGAGGAGATTGCTGCCGATGCGAATTTAAATGTAGAGATGGCAAAACTTGCAAAAGAGAAGAAATATAATGAGAGTTTCATTTTTGATGAACCAAAAGAGAAGGAAGTAATTTTGTTCGATAAAATCAAAGAGAAGGGGTTTGCTGTTACTCACGGGGGAAGATATTACAACATTCACGGTAAGAACGCAGACAAGGGAAAAGCGGTGAAAATTCTCACAGACCTCTTCAAACGTGAATATGGAGAAGTGAAGACCATAGGTGTTGGAGATAGTAGGAATGATATACCCATGTTAAAGGCGGTGGATCAACCAGCTCTGGTAAAGAACAAGAAGGGTGCATGGCTTGGTCTTTCATTGCCAAACCTTTTTAAAGCGCAAGGTGTGGGACCGGAAGGCTGGGTCGAGGTTGTGGTAAGGTTTATATTAAATAATAAGTGACATGGTGTCACATATATTCCTCCAATCTATTCCTTCCTCTCAAATACACTATTGCTATTCCATCTTTCGATAATTTCCTCATCAAGAGCTCATCGGCTGTTAGGACTGCTGCTTTTTTCTCCAACGCTAATTCTGCAATTATCTCGTCAGCATCTCTTCCCTCTCCTTCATCTTCGTTTATCTCCACCTTGCACCTACCGGGCGGGGTTCCACGGCGCCGCAAATACTTCAGCGTTAAAGAATAACCAATCTTTGCTGCTATTTTCTCTTTGCCTTTCAAATCCGTTTTTTGTCTGAGCCTATCTAACTCCTTCAAGACCGCTTTTGGCACGATTATACGTTCATATCCAAGTCTCTCAAGCTCTTCAAATATATCCACGCCAAATTCTCCTGGTATAAGGAGTGCATTTGTATCCACTATCACTTCTTTTCGTAACACTTTTTCTTTTTACGATCAATTGGCTATACTGACATCATCCTCACTCTCAGCGGTAAATATTTACCTTTATTTACATAAAGATAATCTTCAATTTCAAATGACGCTCATCTTGGGACTCGAAGGAACTGCATGGAACCTCAGCGCTGCGCTGGTCAGCGAAGAGCGTGTGATACACGAAGCAGAATCAACATATAAACCTTTATATGGTGGTATTCATCCAAGAGAAGCAGCGCAGCATCACGCATCCGAGCTAAAAAATGTAGTTACGCAAGCTTTAAGAGGCGCAAAAAAAGAGGGTTTTTCATTAAATGACATAGATGCAGTCGCATTCTCACAGGGTCCGGGCATGGGTCCATGTATCAGAACAGTGGCTACGGCAGCGAGAGCCCTCTCCATTTCTTTGAAAACTCCTTTAATCGGCGTTAATCATTGCATCGCTCATATAGAAATTGGAAGGTGGCAATGCGGCACGAAAGACCCGGTGGTGTTATACGTAAGTGGAGCAAACTCGCAAGTATTGGCATACCGTTCCGGAAGGTATCGCATCCTGGGAGAAACTCTGGATATAGGAATAGGAAATGCTTTGGACAAGTTTGCTCGTTACTTAGGACTAAGTCATCCAGGAGGTCCGAAGATAGAAGAACTGGCTTCTAAAGGCACCGAATACGTTTATATGCCGTATGTAGTAAAAGGAATGGATTTATCTTTTTCCGGGTTGACCACTTCAGCTAAGGATGCTATAAACCACCATAAAACAGAGGACGTTTGCTATTCCCTGCAGGAAACTGCGTTCGCTATGCTCACAGAAGTAGCAGAGCGTGCAATGGCACATCTCTGGAAGGATGAGATGCTGTTAGCAGGGGGCGTAGGAGCAAATCGGAGATTACAGCAGATGCTACAAACAATGTGCCACGACAGAGGAGCAAAATTTTTCGTCCCCGAGAATAAATATTTGAAAGATAACGGAACAATGATTGCTTATCTTGGATTGCTAATGTTTAATAGCGGGGAGACAACACCGATAGAGAAATCTGTGGTTAAACCAAATTACAGACCTGATGAGGTCGAAGTCACATGGCGAGATAAAAGTAAGTAAGTAAAGTAAAAAATCAAATCATGAGAAAAAAAACGAAAAGTTTAAAAATCAAAAGAAAAAATATTTTCGTAAAAGAAAAAAGCTATGCTTCCTCTCTATGTTGACATCTCGGGTAAGAGAATAGTTGTGTTTGGCGGCGGTACTATTGCGGAAAGAAAATTACAACAGATTTTTGAGACGAACGGCGGAGGTGGAGCATTGAACGTGGAAGTTTACAGCCTTGATTTCACACCTTTCATAGAAGAAATGAATGAAAAGGGAGAAATTCGGTGTTTCCAATGTGACCTGTGGGATAGGAATCTGGGAGAGTTAATAAAAGGAGCTTTTTTAGTCCTCGTTTGCACCGATGACGAAACTCTAAACGGGCGTATTTTAAAAGAGACGGCTAAGTACGATGCCCTTGTTAATTATAAGCATGCAGGAGATGTGTTTATGTCCTCAGTTGTAAATAAAGGAGGATTCCTGATTTCTGTCTCTACCAGTGGGAAAGGACCTGCAATGGCAAGATATATGAAGACGAAGATTTTGTCGCTTATAGGAGATAAAGAGGAAAAGATGCTGCTAATTCAGTCCAACCTGAGGGGCTATTTAAAAGGGAAGATAAAGGAAGAGGGGAGGAGGAGAGAGATTTTGAACCTGGTTTTGGAGGACCCAGAATGCTGGGCTGCTCTTGATGAACCGGTTGAAGTTGCAGAAAAACTTATTTTCAAAATTGTGAGTGATAAATATGCATAAAATCGGCTCTTTATGGTTTTCGCATAAAAAGTGTAGTGTAGAGGAGCTTGAAGAGATTGCAGCACGGTTGAATCCAGAAATATTTGCGGCGGACCCGCGTGTAGACGGTTATGTGGTTATAAAAACGTGTAACCGCGTGGAGGTATATATCAGCTCAGAGAAACCAAGAGAGGTTTTAGAAGAAGTCGTTAATAGATTGAAATTGGAAAAAAGTGGGATTTTCGTGGGTAAGGATGCCTTAGAGCACCTTATGCGGGTCGCTTGTGGGCTCGAAGCGATGATAGTAGGTGAAGACCAGATTCTGGGGCAGATAAAGAAGTGCTATCTGGAAAGCAAGAAGGAAGGGACAATAGACGGTCTTCTGGACATGGCTTTCGACAGAGCGATAAAAGTAGCGAAAAGAGCAAGAAATGAAACGAGAATAAACGAAGGGTCTGTTTCTATCGGGTCTGCGGCAGTTGAGCTTGCAGAATACGTAACCTGGAGTCTGGAAGAAAAAAGCATTCTTGTGATTGGTGCCGGAGAAATGGGAACGCTGGTAGCAAGAGCCATTTCTGAGAAAAAATTGAAAGCCATGTTTATTGCGAATCGCACGTACGAAAGAGCGAAGAGGCTTGCAGCAGAAGTTGGTGGCAAGGCGGCAAAGCTGGATGAGAGTGAGCGGTATCTCTCTGTCTGTGATGTCGCTATATGCACTACGTCTGCGCCACATTATATCCTGGATTATGATTTGATGAAGCGCGTAATGGCGCATCGCAAGAATGATAGCGATCTACTCATCATAGACATTGCGAATCCGAAGGATGTAGAGGAGAGAGTGGGGGAGATAGACGGGGTGGAGTTGTATAATTTGGACAGTCTATACGAGATAAGCGAGGAGAATTTGAGGAAGAGGCTTTCTGAAGTTGATAAAGTTGAAATGATAATAGAGGAAGAGATAGAACTCTTTAAAGATATTTTAAGCCGTAAAGAGGTTGAAAGGCTAATCGCAATGATTTATAAACATGGGTCGCGGATAAGAGAGGAAGAGAAAAGGCGGGCGATTAGCTATATGGAAAAAGGAAGAGACCCGAAGGAGGTATTAGAAGATTTTTCGCATGCTGTTTTATCCAAAACGCTTCATTTACCAACCAGGATACTCAGGAGATATGTTGAATTGCGTGGCAGGGTCTCAGGTGAAAAAGATAGCAATAATTGTGATTTTATTGATTTTCTAATGGACGAGTTTGAGAAGGAGCTGGGGAAATCAACCTCAGACTAACTAAAAGGAGTGCTGCGAAACTCAAGCTCTTTCACTTCCCCCAAATGAGAAAGGATGTAATTGGCTTAGGAGCCTTGAATTACGATGCTTTGTATGCTGTGGAGCGAATAGCGAAAGAAGGAGAAGAAGTAGGGATTTTAGCGGTTGAGAAGGTACCAGGGGGTTCAGCAGCCAATACAATCGTTGCATTAGCCAGATTAGGTATTGATGTTGGTTTTGTAGGGATTGTGGGTAATGACAAAGAAGGCGAATTAATTCTGGAAGAATTCAGAAAAGAAGGGGTGGAGGCGAGGCTAAGGAAAGAAGCGGGTAGCACCGGCGCTGCAATAGCATTCGTGGATGCCAAGGGGGAAAGGGCACTTTATATCCTTCCAGGTGTGAATGATCGGTTGTGCATGGAGAATATAGATATGGAATTTATAGACCATGCGAAGTTTCTACACATGAGTTCTTTTGTGAGCAAAGAGCAGCTGGACATGCAACTCGAATTGGCGAGGAGAGTAAAATCAAAACTCAGTTTTAGTCTCGGTATGCTCTGCTTCCATTACAAGCTTGAGGATTTGGTAGGGTTAATAGAGCGAAGCGAAGTGATTTTTCTCAGTATCCGTGAATTAAAATCATTGCTAAAAGGAGAGGACTATGAAAAAGGTACTGAAAGGCTCTTAAATATCGGTGCTAAGATTGTTTCTGTGACGTTAGGCGAAAGAGGCTGTTATGTCGCGGATGCCACCGGAGAATCGTATTTAATAGAAGCTTATCCAACGGCTGTGGTGGATACAACAGGCGCAGGTGATGCTTTTGCAGCAGGTTTTTTATTTGGATTGCTCCATGAAAAAGGGCTCTACGAAAGCGGGAAAACGGGTAACTTGGTTGCCTCGTTCTGCATACGTGAGTATGGTTGTAGAAAAGGGCTGCCTTACAAACTCCCTTGTTAATTAATTAAAAATTACCGTCCATTTTTCAGCCTTTTTTCCTTGTCTTCCTCAATCTGTTCCTCAACCGATAGCAAAGCATCCTTCAGTACATCAATAAAATCCCATCTTCTCTTTCCTGCCCTTACTTCTACTTCCCTATTTCCCACCATTCCTCTCTTTGCTATCATTGTTTGGGAGTGGGTACCTCCCGGCTCACTCTGAGCAACATACAATTTATCAGGTGTCTTTACATGCGCACCGATTTTATAATAAGAAGTTCCCCCTCTATCCCGCTCCTTTTTTATTACTACCTTAATCCAATGCACGCGCTTAGCGATTTTGACAATCTTTCTCACTTCAGTTTCTATAACCCTCTCTGCAAGTTCCTTATATTTCTCATCTGGAGTTCCTTGCATCTCTACTTCCACCTTTACTTCCTCTTTAAGCCCCCTCAGATACCTCATCATATCCTGTATTGTTACAATACCCCTTGGCACCCCTTCCCTTAGAATAGGCACACTTCGTATATCGTATTTCTGCATCAAATTTGCTACTTTTGCGAGGTTGGCATCCACGTTAGCGGTTCTCACAGGGGAACTCGCGATAAGCGAGACCGGTTGTCCCATTCTTGGAATGTTCTCCCCCTTTACTTCCCCCACGGTCATCCTTCTTTTTGGCTTGTAAATCTTTTTCAAAATATCTCCTCTGGTAACTATGCCTTTTAATTTATCGTTTGCATCGACAACAAGAACTCGTCCTATGCTATTTTTCCTCATGATGCTCCTCGCTTTTCCAATACTGTCAGTTTCTTTTACACAAACGGGGTTTCTGGTCATTACCTCTGTAACGTCGGCATTTTTTAAGATGAGTGACTCTGCCCCCTTTCTCATCACATCATAGTCCGTGACGATTCCTACAAGCTTGTCATCATCGTCAACCACTGGAGCAGCTCTCTGTCCGCTATCTATCAGCTCACATATCGCATTGATAGTTGGTGTGTCTTTATGTACACAGTGGGGTCTAAACATGACTCCGTCCACGTTTGATTCTGGATTCGATGCCACCAACAAGTCTTGTTTATTAACAAGATATATCTTGCCACTGTCAAGTACAACCAGGTTATGGAAGTTGTTTTTTTCCATGATACCGATAGCTTTCGCTATCGAAGTATCAGGAGTTATTGCAGTTACTTCTCTCGTGCTTATTTCTATTACAGGTTCGTTAAACATTTTTTATCGTCCCTAAATAAAACCCTTCAATTCCTTTTCTATTATTCTCTTTGCATCTCGCTCGAATTTTCCCTTCACTTCACGCTTCTCGGGCAATAATTTTTTGAATGGGCATCCCTCAGGTCTAACCTCATTCTCTGGGCATACGCCGAGCGTGAAGCCACGACACCATATTTTCGAGAATATAATTGGGTATTCTTCCAGGCATACCTTATACATACGCATTGCGAGTTCTCTTATTTCCGGTGACGCGCGTACGCAGAGCCTGAGCATGAAGAAGTTAATCAAACTGCGAACATTAATTGTTAGTACATAATGCGTATGCAAAGCCAGTGGAAGGACATATCTCGCTTGTTCTCTCGCAACGCCAAGCTCTCTTAACTTTGTGTATGCTTCGTTAGCAATTTTTATCGCTTCCATGTAAATCCTCGCCTCTTCTTCTTTCCCTTTTTGTTCTAACTCTTTTGGAATATAGTAATCAAACCCCTTTTCTTCCTTATACCTCGTGCTCCTCGCGGTGTGCGAGGCAATCCTGTGCTCTAACAATTCCCTGCTCAGTGCAACACTTATCCCTGAGATATCTAAGGTGAAATGGATATGCTCGAGCACTGATGAGTAATCATTATCCGTAATTAGCTCGACAATCTCCCTTGCACTTTGCGCCAAAGGAACACCGCTCAGCTTCGCCCCCTTTGCGACTAAATCTATCCCCTCTTTTGTTACTCTAAGCAATTTCACATCCATTGCATACTTATTGTCCCTGAGAATTAAAAATGACTACATGAAAAACACCTCCAGTAAATAAGGAAAGAAGGAGGTGCGATATGTATATAGGATCTGATGTGCATAAAAGGAATAGCAACTATACGATGGTAGATGGTCAGGGAAGGGA
>QMVO01000004.1 GCA_003661125.1 Methanosarcinales archaeon | reverse complement strand
TATAGCTAATTGCTTCCTGAAGCATCCTTTTACAAGTAAAAACTACATCCAGCAGAAGAATGTGGGGAGCGTTTTCAGCGTGCCCGCGAATGTCATCCCCGTGTTGTGGTGCGTATCGCAAATCCAATACGGCAGAATAGATATAGAAACACCGCGAAGGAGATGGGATTTTGAGCCGCTTGAGGCATTTGCCACGACCATAGAGAGATGTGTGGACAGCGAGGAGATGATAGTCAGGAAGAATGTAATCGAACTCACCACGAAGGGCATGTTCTGGGCGAATACGATTGGTGCAGAGATGGCGGTGGAATGTTTATACAACGGAAGAGGAGAACTCGTGAGCCTTGAAGATAAGCCTTCCAAAATTGCGAAGGAAATCATGCTTGATAAGATAAGGAGCAGGAAGGACATATAACAGAAGCCTTCGGTTTTTATCCCCAAGCCTAACATTTTTAGGTTTGTTTAGCAAAACCGAACATTTTTAGGGAAAATCACTTGTATACCTAATCCATATTAAATTAGCTGTGATGTTCTACCATGGCGATAATAAGTAAAGCAGGAACATTTTATTTTTTGGCGCTGGCTTTAGCCAGCGCGTATTTCGGCTTTACTGAGCTTTTATCCTTAAAAAATGTCTTTGAAGGGCTCTGTCTTGTTATTGTAGCCGGGTTTTATTTCAAAGGACTTATTCCGCTTTGGAAACGAGAAATGAAAGGTGTAGCATTTATCACGATGGGTTCCGTACTTTTATGGCTTCTTGCGTTCAATGATCTAATAGGTTTAGGAATAGAAAGTTTAGGGGTTCACATTCCTGGACTAAACGGTTTAACGATCCCGATCCTGTTGACGCCTTTTTCACTTCTTTTATTCTTTTTCGTCAAACAAGATGGGTGGAGGTGATTCTATGAAAATATTCCTGGCTGGAAATCCAAATGTGGGAAAAAGCGTATTGTTTAACAGGTTAACGTCAACCACGGTTCGCACTCACGCGTTTGTCTCCAATTATCCTGGTACCACCGTGGACTATTTTGTATCAAGCACAGAAATAAAGGGTAAAAAGGTGGAGGTAATTGATTTGCCCGGCGTTTATTCTCTTAGAAGCACAAATGAAGCAGAAGAGGTGGCTTTAAAAATATTGAAGGATTGTGGTACGGAAGATGTAGTAATAAACGTTATAGACGCCACGAGAATGAGAAATGGGCTATTCTTAACGCTCGACCTTATTGAAAGAGGTTATCCTCTGGTCATAGCCGTGAACATGATGGATATGGCAGAGAAGAGAGGTATAGAGATTGATTTGAATACTTTGGAAAGCATCATGCAAGTTCCTGTGGTAGGAACGGTAGCGATAAAAGGTGAAGGCATAGATAAACTTATCATGAGGATTGAGGAGAAGAAGGTGGGAAACATTGAGGAACTGGTAAATGGGTGTAGAGGAAAGGGATAGAGAAAAGGATAAATGGGCATGTATTGACTACATAGTCAAGAGAACGGTTAAGTTCAGAGAGAGAAAGGCAACGTTACTGGATAAGATTGACGAAATAACACTTAATCCTGTGGTAAATCTCGCAATTGCTTTCGTTCTTCTTTATTCCATCTTCATAAGTTTTTTGAGAATTGGACATATCTTTCTTACTGAAGGACTGATAGGTAAGTACATCTTTGCACAGCAGACATTTTATGATGTGTGGATTCACCGCATCTTTGACAATACTCCTCTCTACGAAATCCTGGTAGGGAATACCAATCAGGGCTACCTCTATTCCTTCGGGCTCCTTACCACCGGCTTGTATATCGCGTTAGGTGTGGTGCTTCCGGCTATATTCATATTCTATGCCTGGCTTACGATACTGGAGGACATCGGTTACCTGCCGAGATTGACCATGCTTGCAGATACGGTCTTGAGCAAGATAGGGATGTCCGGGACTGCGATTGTGCCCACGATATTGGGTATAGGTTGTAATGTTCCTGGTATGGCAGCATCAAGAATCATGGACGGTTCGAGGCAGCGGTTTATTCTCGCTACGGTTTTAGCCATTGCCGTGCCGTGCACTGCGCAGTTGAGCGTTGCATTTCGTGTCATCGGGGGAATGTTCGGTTTAAAATACTTATTTTTTTTGTTTTTGATTCTTATATTCCTCTACGGCATCATTGGATTAGTGCTTGATAAGCTCATGGGAGGGAAGAGTTCAAGGTTGAGTGAAGAGCTGATAGCGGAGATACCGCCATATAGAAGACCAATGTTGAGAAATACGTTAAGTAAGCTTGGGATGAGGATGAGGTCTTTTTTCTTTGGTGCACTACCATGGGTAATCGTGGGTGTATTGATTGTAAACGTGCTCTATTTGTCGGGTGTGCTTGATATATTAGAGACGCTCATTGGGCCATTCTTAACGTTTTGGCTTGGGATACCTGAGGAGATGGTGGGTGCGCTTATCATAGGGTTTCTGAGGAAAGACGTAGCAATTGCCTTTTTCGCCCTCATTCCCGATCTGACTGCCTGGCAGGCTCTAACCGGGGTTGTTATTCTGATGATTTATTTTCCCTGCGTTGCAACCTTTGTTATAATGCTCAAGGAATTAGGATTGCTGAACATGCTGAAATCAACCGCTTTAATGTTGGTGGTCGCATTTGTGGTTGGGGGCGCACTTCACGGCTTCAGCCTGCTTTTTGAGATATTTTGACCCATGGAAGACGGATATATAGCTACGGGGATAAAGGAATTTGACCGAATAACCGGTGGAATACCTCGGGGTGAGGTGATTCTGTTAGAGGAGGAATTTGGCATCGTGAAGAGCATCTTTGCACAGCAAATAGCATCTGAACTGGCTAAAAATGGCGGAAAAACATTGTATATTACACAGAAGCCCAGAGAGAAAGTTGAGGCTCAAATGCACATTTATGGGATGGAATTAAAAGAGAGGATTGAGATTGAAACTCCAAATAAGCTTACAGAAATTGAGGATGATTACGACCTGATAGTGATAGAGAACTTTTCAATTTTATTCTCAGACCTTGGAACAAAGGAGATTATAGACTTAGTTGCTGACCTGGGAAAGAAGAAGTCTACGGTTCTGCTCTTATCTGATCTTGGAATACTGGATGAAAAACAAGAGAGTGTGGTAAGGACCGTGGTTGACGGAGTGATTCGGTTCAGGTTTGAGGATAAAAGTGTGGATAGGATTAGAAGAAGCATCGTTATTCCGAAGTTCAGTCATATTGTTGATGAGATCATACCCTTTAAGGTAGACGGGTCGGGAATATCCATAGATACGAGGAGGAGAGTTTAGATGAAAAAGAATCCTTATCACAGATATGCTTTGATGGATAACCCGTTCAGGTTTGAGGAGAGGAGGGATATAAGCCTTTTCCATGTTAAACAGGAAATGGACGATGTGATTGAAGATGCATTTTACGATGTGATAGAAAAGAATCGTAAAGCGATATTACAAATTGTTGGGGGAAGGGGGATTGGAAAAACAGAACGATTACTTTTGTTAGCGGAGAGAGCAAAAGAAGAAGGTGCGAGCTGGTGCTATATAAATGCAAAAGGAAAAGATGCTTTTTTTGTCATTGTTGAGATATTAAATGCGGTGTCCAGGTCTAAGAGGAAGCTATTCATAATCAAGCCGGGCTGGCTGAAGGAAATTGAAGAAGTAAATAGGAGCATTATGAATAAAAGAACAATTGACGTTGATAAGTTAAGCAATGCGATTTCTGGTGCTTTGAACGAGCAGTCACCGACTTTTTTGCTAATGGATGAGCCCGATATTGGAGCAGGGGTTAGCGGTGAGCTTTTAATGCAGTTGTTGTGTGCGGTTTTTGATAAAACCGATAGAGGGCTGCTCATCGCGATTACCACGGAAAAAGAGGTAGAATGGATTACGGAAAAGGTGGAGCTAAAAGGATTTGATGAAAGAGAAGCGGAACTATTTATTGCGAAACGGCTTTTAAGCGAACGAATCATCGGCGAAAAACTCGAACCACTCTATCCTTTCACTCCGGATGCTGTTCGTCAGGTGAATGAACTGGTAAATGGAAATCCAAAGGAGTTATTGGAGAAGATGGCGAATATCCTGGACTTAAGCGTTAGGAGAAGGATTGGACTTATAGATAAGGATTTTGTGGTTCGTGTGATGTCAAGATGAGGGAGGAGCGGGCTCCAGAATTTTCCACACCAGGAGATGTGCGAAACAGAAAATCATCAAGCAGAGAGCAATCATCGGAAGGGCGAGAATTAATTTTGAATACAAAGCACTCCTGACGTACCAGGATAGACCGCCAAAGGTGTGCGATATCGCAATAAGAGCAATACTTAACGATGCAATTGGAAACATTTTATAGTTGCGGAGTGCGTCCAGGGCGAGATATGCGCACGAGAAATATAAGACCATCATAAATAAGCTGTAAGGGATCAAGATTTCATGTTTTACAGCATAGATAAGCAATAGGCTGTGCTCGTTATTAATCAAGTTCTCTACGCTACCGGAGAAATGAAGCGTGCATAGATAGTCAATTATAACGGAAATACCAAGCCAGAGAGAAAAAGTGAGTGTTATATTTTTTGTTTCTTTCTTTTCTTCCATGTCTGGACATTTGTTTAGAAGACCTTATAAAATCAGCGAACTATTATAGAAATGTTTCGATGATGTCCAAATTTTAAACCATATATTTGATAATTTTTTGACCAATTTTTAAAAAATATTACCCCATTAATCGGGACAAATTTTAATAACCATGAGGAGTGGAAGCGATGGAGGCGATAATTTAGAAAAAACGCCCCTTTCCTAATATTTTTAGGGCAATCCTTTTGTTTACCTAACTATCTACTCAATCACATGACGGCCAAAAAAGTTATAGCAGGTATGATAGGGATAGCGGCGGTATTGGTAGCCGGGATAGCGCTGCCTTTAGTCGCAACAGCGCAAGAGGGACTGCTCGTGCACAGCGGTGCGGGGCTAAGCGAAGCGATGGACGTTTTATCAAAGAAATTTGAAGACGAATACGGGATTAAGGTAACAGTCAATTACGGCGGTGCTGGCTCTCTGTTATCTCAGATGGAACTTAAGCGAGAAGGCGACATATTCATCCCCGGCGGGAGGCATACGTTCAACCGCGCGAAGGAGAAGGGATTCACCGAAGGCAAAGAAAAATTCGTCGCATACCATATTCCGGTGATAGGCGTGCCGAAGGGGAACCCAGCCAATATAACATGCTTAGAAGACCTCGCTAAACCCGGCGTAAAGGTCGCATTAGGGGATCCGAAGTCGGTGCCGATAGGGAAAAAAGCGGAGAGAATACTGAAGAAGAACGGGATATACGAAGAAGTGATGAAGAACGTGGTGTCTCTGGAAGGAGAGGAGCCGATGATTGTGAAGGATGTGCGAGTGGGTGACGTGGATGCGGGAATATTCTGGCGGAGTTCGATAATAGCATCCAGGAAATACATAGAGATAATAGAGATACCAAAGGAACAGAATGAAATAGACGTGATTCCGATAGACGTGCTGATATTTTCGAAGGATAAAGAAGCGGCGAGGAAATTCATGGATTTCGTAGTGTCTGAAAAAGGAGTATGGGAATCCAACGGTTACGTGAGCTACCCAAATGAGAAGTATGGATTGGTTGAGGGTGCGCCTACACCAACACCAACACCTGCGATATCGCCGGAAATAACACCAACGCCTACGCTAATGCCTACGGTTACACTCCAAGGCGATTTTTCCATAAGGGTCGAGCCAAAGCATGTAGATATCAAACCCGGTGATTCCATTACTTTTGAGCTTACTATATCACCAATCGGTGAATTTGATGCACCAATTGAGCTCAATATCAGCATAACAGCACCGCTCTATAATAAGACATACTCGCTTCCTACTCAGTATCCACCGTATCCGAAGACGTATACATATACTGTAAATATACCCGAAGACGTTCCTCCTTGTACTGCTAGAGGAATAATAACGGCAACAGGAGGAGGTAAAACGCACACAGACATTGCAACAGTAAAAATTCCGGGATTCGAGGCAATATCCGCAATTGCGGGATTACTGGCAGTAGCATATCTTTTGATGAGAAAGGAATGAAAATAAAAGAATATTTCCTTTCCCTTGAACGGAAGGATATTGTTGCACTGTTCCTGGTCTTTCTTTTCTTTATCTCTGTTGCAGTAGCGGTTGATTACACCAGAGACGAGTGGAATGACGCAAGATATGCACAGATATCGAAGTATAGCGACCTCGTGAAGGATTTTCTCAAAGAGCATCCGGATGCCAGGTACACCGTAGAAGAAGCGGAGTTCTATCAGGAGATGTATCCCTTTTATCGGAGGTTTGAAAAGGTATGGGACCCCGCCACGGGCACTCGCTGGGTTGTTCTATGGTGGACTGAAGAGACCACAAAAAAATATCATCGCCCCGATTTAATGGTTGTGGTCTGGCCTTACAACGATGAGGTCATTTACGAAAAAGAGTTTACCGGGACAGAGGGCAGTTTCAAGTTCAAAGAGCCGACATGGAGCTTCACGGACGGCATCATAAAAAATCTTTATCTGATTTTACCATTTGCAGTATTTTTTATCGGGCTTTTCTTGTTTAAAAGCACACGCTCCGCTTTATCGAGAATATGGGAGCAAATAAAAGCATCAAAGTTCGAGATAGGCATGTTTTCGGGGATGCTCGTTCTTGCCACCTTCATTTTAGCGGTGATTTTATGCATTATTTCGCACGTGGACGAAGACGCTTTTTTAACCAGTATACTCTCGGAAGAGACGCAATTCGCAATAAGATTGAGCATTATGACCTCGGTAATATCAACCATATTGATATTTTTGGTTGCGCTTCCTTCGGCTTATGTGTTAGCGAGGTATGATTTCTGCGGAAGGAGCTTATTGGATACTTTACTCGATTTACCCCTTGCATTACCCACGATAGTAGGTGGTGTTGGTCTGGTAATGCTTTCCAGCACCACTTCTTTTGGTCTTTATCTCGCTGATAATGGACTAAAAATCACCTTTACGCCAGTGGGGATAGTGGCGGCGCAGTTCTTTGTGAACGTGCCTTTTATGGTAAGACCATTCAAGTCAACGTTCATGAGCATCTCGCCTCGTTATGAATATATTGCGAGAACGCTGGGGTGTAGCCGAGCAGGTGCTTTTTTTAAGGTGTTAATGCCCATGTCCGTGGGAGGGCTCATGGGCGGTATCGCGATAACGTGGGCGAGATGCATAGGTGAGTTTGGCGCGTGTCTGATGGTTGCGGGAGCAACAAAATTCAAGACCGAAGTATTGCCGATTTCTGTTTTCCTCCGCATGTCAAATGCGGAGCTTGAACTTGCAGTATCAGCGGCTATTATCCTGATTATTATTGCATCTGTAATGCTGTTCATATTTGAGAAGGTGGGGAAGAGGGGTGCATTCCTATGATCGAGCTAAAAGAAGTGGAGAAGAGGTTTGGCAGTTTCATGCTGGGGAAAATAGACCTCAGCGTTGAAGAAGGCGAATATGCTTTTCTCCTGGGTCCTTCGGGGTCAGGCAAAACGGTCTTGCTCGAGCTGATCGCGGGTATCCATCGCCCGGACCGGGGAAAGATACTCATAAATGGAAAGGACATTACGAGTGTGCCGATAGAGAAGCGGGGTATTGGCTATTCGTGCCAGGACCCGATGCTTTTTCCTTTCCTCAACGTGGAAGGGAACATCGCATTCGGGCTGAAGGAGAAGAAACGGAAGAAGAACGGGAGAAAGCGCAAAGAGGAAGAGGTTGCGGAGATGCTTGGCATTTCAAAGCGCCTTTCGAGGGATGTAGTAAGTCTTAGTGGTGGCGAGAAACAGAGAGTCTCGCTCGCACGTGCACTCGTTACCGACCCGCAGATTTTGTTACTCGATGAGCCTTTGAGCAAGCTCGATGCGAAGATGGCTTATAACCTCGGTAGAGAGTTAAAGAGGATCAATGCTGAACTCGGCGTTACAATGGTTCAGGTAACGCATAACCAGGCGGAGGCACAGATGCTCGCTGACAGGGTTGGAATACTTAACGAAGGGAAGATACTGCAGGTCGGCACGCCGGATGAGATATTTTACTCGCCGAAGAACAAATTCACTGCGGATTTCGTTAATATGGAGAACATATTTGAAGGGGAGGTGAAATTGGTGAATGGTTTAGCGGTGTTCGAGACCGAAGATTTTGAACTCGTCATTCCTCATTTGCACTCCACCGAAAAGGAATCTGTTACGATTGGCATCAGACCAGAGGATATAGAGTTTGTGGATAGTGTAGAATTTAAGCCGGGAAGTGTTAATATTCTTCAGGGAAGGGTGATTGACTCTCATCCAAGTGGCAGTGCGCTTTACAGGGTGTATGTGGAAGTAGGGGGGACAGTTTTTGTTGTGGATGTGATAAGATATAGGGCAAAAAATATTCGTGTAGGCGACGATGTAAATTTGCGGCTGAGTCCGGAGGCGATAAGGGTTATTTCATGATTATTTTGCGATTACCTTTACCTTCTCCTTTCCTCAGGTCTATAGCCCCTTGCATAGGCGGATGCGAACCCTTCCGCATCGCCCGCTTTTGCACGGATGATATACAACCCCCGCTCTTTACCAAGTGTCACTCTCGTGCTCAGCATCCCTTTTTCATCAGGTCTGGCAAAATCGGGATTAGCACGACCTCTCGCTCCCTTCGGACCCTCAACAACTATTTTCACCTCCCCGGTATATGGCTTTCCATCCTGGGTCACGTTAAATACCACGGGCTCACTTAACTCAACCAATATGCCTCCATACTGATTATCTCCTGATACCACCTCTATCTGGACGCTGGCACCGGCACCGGCAAGAAATCCGCCAGGGAGAATCAGCATCACGCAGGTCACATAGCTTGCAATCATCAATACCGAAGAGTGGATAAGCCCATGCTTGACCGAGCCGTGTAAGATTTTTCCTATCACCAAGCCAACGATTAATGCGTTAATCATGATTAAATGGAAGAAATATTTTTCCAGAGGGAGGTTTTCCAGGCTTCCTCCAAGCCTGATTCCTCCTGACCCGAACAATATGTCTGTCGAGCCACCAATCTCAACACCGCTGATAAAAGGCAAAAGCTGGCTATTTATCAAGAATAGCATCGCAATCAGGATTGCATGAGCGGCGTAAAAGATGACCATGTATTGACGCAGGTCGCTTTCTTTATCACGCTGTATTTTCAAATTCGTTTTTAAGTCCTGAGAAGCTCTAAGGATGATGTTTGATACCTCACCACCGATATATGTAGCAATTACCACCAGATGAGCATACTTCTCTATCAGTTTGCTCTTCGTATCCTTCGCCACACGCATCATCGCATCCTCGAATGAGCGCCCGATGGAAAGTTTCGAGGCTGCGTTTTTAATTAATGGCGTGAGTGCTTTCAACTCAGCTTTCGGGAGCTTTAAAACTCCTCTCTTCGTCTCCGATTTTGATATTTCAATCAGGGATTTCATGGGGTCTATTCCACTTCTGAGCAGTTCTGAGATCTCAAATAGAAACTCACCATACTCCTCTTCGTATCTCCTTCTTCTCCGTCTCTCGAGGAAGGAATCAATAGAATAAGGCAAAATAGCGATTATAATAGCCCATATAATGATGTGGTCGAAGTATTTCCTCGTCCACGACACGGCTTCTCCTTTTATTATTCCGGCTTCAATCTCGCCTGTTCTCTCTGTTACTTTTCCTACACTTTTCATATACTCCTCACGCACCTTCTCGAGCCCGGAGGATCTGGAGGAGTCGCTTATAAGGGAAGAATAAGACATCCACAGGCTTCCGAGAACGATGAGCGAGGCTATTAAAACGGGAAGCAGGATGGTAAAATACTCCTTCTTCACCTCGTGCTTCAGTGTAAATTTACGATACGCAATCCTGAGGTTATTAAGTTTAGTCAAGATACATCAACTCCAGAATGAGCAAGAATAGCCCGCTTACTACCGGGACAATGCCGTAGATGAAAAGATCGAAGATGGTCTTTATAGGTAGCCCAAAGGGTGTCAAACCAAGCACGCCTGCGGTTATAACGCCGACGATTCCAAGAATCACGAGCATAAGTATTCCACCCACGTAAGACTCTGCGTAAATGGATAAAGAATCTGCGAATTGCTTCTCTATTCTCCTCCTTTCCTCCAGAAGATGTGCTGATTTATTCTCTAAGTAATCACTTAAACCTCCACCAGTATGGATGATATTAGCGAGGTCGAGGCAGAGTTCACGGAATACTGGAGAAGGAGTGACCTTTGCCAGGTGGTCGAGGGCTGAAACGGCATCTTCACCCTGAACATTCGTCTTGTAAAGCATCTTCCTGAATTCAGATGAAACATCACCATAATCCGAGGTTGCTATTTCCTCGATTGCTTTTAGAGGTGTTGCGCCCGTTCCCGCCATAATTGACATGTGAGATAACGCATAGGGGAGCTCCCGGTTTATATTCACCATCCTGTTGTAAGTTCTGACATGAAGGAGCAGAGGGAAAGAGCCGAAGGCTGAAAGCGCAGTAAGTCCTGATACGGAGAGTGAGATGAAAAGACTATGAAACAAAATAAAAGTAAGAATAAATGCACCCGCAGCGCTTATCACGGTGGTTATTATTTCCTCTGCTAAGAACGTCCCGGTGCTTATATCAGTAATATTTGCCCGGGAAAGTTTCATTTGAAGCGAGGTTTTTGGCTTTTTGTCCAATCTCTTCCCGAGCCGATAGCAGAATTTCAGGTAACGGTCAATAAATACTGTCCTCATTTTTGGCTCTTATCTTTTCACCCTCTTCTTTTATCCGCTCATAAGTCTCCTCAGGATTGATATAATATGACTGAACGATGCGTGTTACATCTTTATAGTTGGTGATTCCATAGCGGCAGAGGCAATTGAGAAGCTCAGCACGTCGCATCATCTCCCCCTTGAGATAGCTCTCTCTCACACCGAACTCACGCGCTATCCCTTCAAAGAGAAAACTTTTGTTAAATGTGAACTTATCAGCGAGGGGGTCCCATGAGAAGACTTCGTTAGTCAGCAATTCTTTAGTATGGAAATCGAGGTCGAGGATTTCTATTACTTCTTTCGTCCTTCTCACTTTCCGTTCTGTCTCGCCGGAAACGATAGCGGTAAATGCCACGCAGTCTATGGCTGCAAATAACGGTCTCGGCACGTTCATCGGCTGTGATTCTATCCGCGCCATCAGTTCAGAGAGCGAGCCCGAATGAATCGTGCCGAGCGAGGGATGCCCGATGGAAATCGCCTGGAACATCGTATATGCCTCCGCGCCTCGCACTTCTCCTACAATTATATAGTCGGGTCGCTGTCGCAAAGCGGCTACAAGCAGGTCATAAAGAGAGATGTCGCCAGGGCGTTTTGAGATGCCGGAGATACCGGAGAAGCCGGATTCAAAGCCCGAGGAAGAGCTTCCTGCTCCTCCACGACCGAATCCGACACGCGTCACCGCCTGTATCCAGTTATCATGATATAGATTTATCTCTGGAGTATCTTCGATGGAGACGATTTTTGCCGAACTTTTCAAGAACATGCACAGGGCATTGAGTAACGTTGTTTTTCCGGCTGCGGTGCTCCCGGAAACGAGGATGGATTTGTTATACTGGAGTAAAAGCCAGAAGAAAGCGAGCTGCTCGCCGCTCACCGAGCCGTATTTCATCAGTTCGACAGGAGATATTGGCACCTGTTTAAATCTTCGGATGGAAAAGGTGGAACCCTTCTTTGTTACTTCTCCGGCAAGTGTCAGGTTTATGCGAGAACCATCGGGAAGCGAGGCATCGGTGATTGGCTGGCTTATCGAGATATACTTCCCGCATAGCTGTGCAAGTTTAAGCACAAACCTGTTCAAATCGAGTTCGTTAATATATATAGAGGTGCGAATGGACTCGAATATGCGGTGATAAACATACAGCGGGATGTCATGCCCGTCACAGCTTATGTCCTCTATGTATCGGTCGTTCATCAGGACATCTATGGGACCGTAACCTGTGAAGTCTTTCAGCAAGCAATAAATAATCTTTTCACGCTGAAAAGCATCGAGAGGCATGCCGTATTTCTCGATGATTTCCATCACTTTCTCGCGGAGATGCTCCTCCTTATCGCGGAGTAGAATAGCGGGGTCTATGTTGATATTGTCAAGGAGGAGGCTAATGGTGGATAGATATTCTTCTTCCTGTTGGGTGAGTGAGATATCAACAGGAGTGTAAACGAGTTCCATTACTTCGGGGTCGTATTTAATGTTTGCGAATTGAAAAGGTGGTTTCACGGGATACGTAACGTTGATTGTTTCGATTGGTGCATTCGCCTTCTCAGTCAAGAATATGTCTACATCCTCGCTCACTTCTTCCTCACTCCCTTCTTCGCCTTTAGCATAGTAAAGGCGTTCAAGTTCAGCCATCTCTTTCTTCAGCTTCGACCGCCGTGAGCGTTTATGGATAGAGAAGCGGGCTTTTGAAAGCGTCTCGTAGTATCTGCTTCCAAGTTCTCGCAGTGTTTTCCCGATTTTCCCTTTTCGAGCCGAGAAGTTTGACTTTTGTGCCATTTTTAAAAACCCCCTCAGCTAAATTAACCCGGCTTGTGTCTGGACCATACAATCTCCTTTTTGCTTATGGATAGAATCCCGACGACATCGGAGCCGCACATCGGGCACTTGCTCACGTAGCAGCTCAAATCGCCTTCAGAGCGAGAGCCGAGCACCTGCGCTTTCCCGCATAGTGCGGGGACGTCCTTGCCGATGGAAAGAGAGAGTTCGTAAGAGGATAGGGCTTCTTCCGGTTTGCCCGCTTGATAAAGGACCTTGGCGTGGTTTCTAAGCCTGACTGCTTTCTCTAACTCATCCCGGGTTAGACCTAAATCTATATCTATACCCTCAATTTTATCCATAGCTTCAAGAGCAACTTCGAGATTGGCTCTCACTGCACGCTCGTAATCTCCTTTTCTGAGCCATATTGCGGGGAAGAAGTTCTCGGCAACCGCTCTTTTTGTTAAGTTGTGGTCTTTTCCGGCGATAATAATCGTGTCATCGTAGATGAAGAAGGTTCTCTCACCTTTTCCAACCTGTTCCATCTCCTCCGCGGTAAGCAACTCCTGCTCTTGTATCAGTTCTTTAACATCATCGTTTGCCGAATAATCCCATATCACAACTGCCCGCTCACCTTTTTTATACTCCTTCGCGTCTATCCACCGGATGTCCACACCGCGTTCCGCAGCGAAACTGAAGTAATCTTCTTCTATCGGTCCGAACAGACGAATGGTGGTATTTTCAATCTCTGCGGTGACACCGGGCTCTTTAGTCAGTTTATAAATGGGTATGGTGGGCATGCTTTTACCTTTATTCCAGTCCTCAGCAACGACAAACATAATGGATACGAGCTCCCGATAATCTATTTTATCTGCGGCGTCGAGCACAGAGACCAATTCACTATAATCTAAACCAGAACCTGTGCTACCTTCTTTTTCTATACACCCGGATGAGAATACAGCCGCTACACCGATGAGAATTGCTATTCCTATTCCCACGACCTTCTTCTTTTTCATTGCTTTCATGGTTTGCGTTTACGATTATCACTGCGCTTTAAAGTTAGATAGAGATAAAGGGGTAGAGCCGAGGCGATGCAGAGTAGTGCGTGAAAACCGGGAGCGGCTGGGTTTTCTGTATCAGTCGCCACAGGCGTCTGTTCTGGTGAGAAGTAAACCCTTAACTTCCCTCCCTCTTCTTTGATAATAAAAACTTTTTCATTTTCTTCGTCAAATATCATCCATTCGTTGTTGTCTTCTCTTGTAAGAGAGCTTTTTTTAGAAACAGGAAATCCCTTCGTCTTGAGTGAATTCTTTATCTCTTTCGGAATGTTCCCTTTCTCCAGGTCCTTTTTTAGTTTCGCATCTGCGGTGAGCAGAGGGACTAAAAGTTTTGATGGTGCAGGTGTGGCGGCTGCGGGAGTTGTGCCTGGCGTTGGCGTTGGCGCAGGTGTCACCTCAGGAGAAGGAGTAGGAGTTATCATACGCTCGGGTCTTATTTTAACATAGCTTGTGGAGGGTAACCAGCGCGTGCTCGCTTCCGCGGGAGTTAACACGAGGAACATCTTGCTCGCTTCTATTTCTCGTGTTGAGCCCTCAAGCTTCCCGGCTTTTCCAACTACCACAATCGTATCGTGTTCCTTGAGTGTGAACTTAAAGCGGTCATCCACGTGTATCATTCCATGATTTAAATCATAATGGTAAGAATTTTTGACTTTTACGATAGCATTTCCTTCTTTCGTGCCGTTTAATGGTTTTAATCGAATTGAATAATGGTTTTGGTCTGTTTCATGAATTATCTTATCTACCTTTGCCTTCAGCGTTATAGATTCATTGACATACACCCCACTTATGAATTCTTCGTAAGTCAGGGCATACCTGCTTGGAGGAATGGGAGCGAAACCAAATCCAAATATCTCCTCTCCATCGCTTATTCCATCGCCATCGGTATCCCTCTTTTTGGGGTCGGTTACATAACCGTAAGTGCCGAAGATTTCCTCGTAGTCCGTCAGCCCATCCACATCCGTATCCCTCTCCTTCGGGTCTGTTTTATACTCGTGAACCTCATCGCCATCGCTGAGCCCGTCATGGTCCCAATCCCTCGTATTGGGGCTGGTCCCTTTTGAAATCTCATCCTTATCATTCAATCCATCACCATCCACATCGGGATTCGTGGGGTCGAGGTCGTAGGGGTATTTCACCGAGAGCTTTCTGAGCTGGTCGCTCACCCAGCTCCTGTCATCTTTATCCGGGTATATCTCATCCATCTGTGTTTTGTTATCAGTATCAATATACATGCATATCTCCTCCAGGTCATTCAAGCCGTCGTCATCGGTGTCCTTATCAAGCGTGTCGGTAAAGAACCCGAACAAACCGGTGAATTCCGCATAGTTTGAGATGCCGTCATTATCGTTGTCCTTAGCATAGGGGTCCCACCGCTTCCTGTATTCCTCAAGGTTTGTCAGATTGTTGTAATTGTAATCGAGGTTTGCATCATTGGGGTCAGTCGGGTTGAGTCCATGCTCAAATTCCCAATTGTCGGGCATACCATCGGCATCCGTATCTTTTTCAAGCGGATTCTGCGCCGATACCGTATCAGATGCAAATAGGAGAAGCACGAATACTGCTATAATGATAAATTTATTATGCATATCTTCAACTCGTATATATGATTGTTAGGTATATATGAACAGTGCCCTAAAAGATTTAGGTTTTTGATGGTAAACCGAAAATCTGTAATGGTCAACCACAGATTACACAGATTTCATCACAAACTTTCTTTCACAAAGAAAGTTTGATTGGTAAAGCTTTTTACTTGCAAAAAGGTTGTGTTAATCTCGTGCAATCTCGTGGTTTTACTTCGGCTCTGGCTAATATATTTTTTCGAGCGTCACCACGAAAGTGAGAGTCTTTCCAGCGAGCGGGTGGTTGTGGTCAATGATGACCTCGTTATCGTTGAAATGGATTTTCCAGGGTCGTCCGAAGATATCCACGAACTCGAAGTCCGGGATGGGATTGTGGGCGATGGTTACGACATCGTCGGTGATGTTGATAACCGTGGAGTTCCAGAGATATTTGTAGATTTGTATTGTATCGCCTATGGCGAAATCGGGAGCTACGGTGATGTTGTTTTCGTCAACGTCAAGCACTGTCATATTCCAGTTACCGCGACTGCTCCTGAAGACATCTCCTTCTTTCAGGTCATAGCGCACGGTTACATGCGTGGCGTTCATACTTATTACGGTGACGTTATAGCCCGCACCTGGCACGAAGAGGCTATCGCCTGCCGTATGGTTCTTGCCGAACCACCGCTCGAACTCCGGGAGCGAAGCGCTCGTCCTCTTCGGGAAGCTGTGTTTGTATGGCATCTCTTCCACAATGGGCAGATGCTCAACAAGACTTTCATTCACGAGACCGTATGCCTTTTCAGGCGGTATCGTGAGCGTTCTTGTCTCGCCCTCGCGCATTCCGAGGATGCCTTCGTCCAGACCTTCAATCATCATGCCAGAGCCCACGGTGAAGTTAATGGCGCCGTAATGTCTATCGGGATTGTAAATCCCGCTTTCCCTCGCCAGGTCTTCGTAAGTCGTATCGTATATCGTGCCGTCCTCCAGCCTTACGAGATAATTCACAGACACGAGGTCGCCAACTTTAACTGTTTTATCGGTGTCGGTATCGTAATAGCCGGGGATAAAGAGAGAAAGCGAAGCGGAGATGACGAAAATCAAAACTGCCAGTCCTATCAATTTTTTCTTTGCCATAACACTTTTTCTTTTAAAACACTTTCTTTCCAGAGAAAGAACCTGTGCTAAGAAATGAAAATAAAAAGAAAAAATAAAAAATTTTGTTTTTTATTGCCTATTGCCTGTTTTACTCAGTGTGGAACGGGCAGGTTGCGGATACTACGATGTTCTCGCCGGCTAAGAACCCGTGCTCGGTCATCACCTCAACACCCTCGAACATCTGGAGCGAGTCAATAACTGCCTGCTCGTACGGGTCGGGCTCACCGTATGTGAAGACCATCACGGGCGTGAACATGGGACCGCCGAAGCCGGTCACATAGCCCTCGCCGCCGAACGAGTTCGTGGTGTCTGCGGTGCCGATCTTCTCCGGATCTTCGTTAAATTCCGTTTCACCGTCGAGACCGAGTATCATGATTTTGCCCGGGTTCTCTTCCATGTAATTCCACGCATACATGTAGTCAACGAAACCGAGAGACTTAGGATGGGTTGCAACGAACTCGATCATCTCTTCCTGCGTGTTCACAAGTGTGTAATTGCTTGCGTTTACCATAATATTCTCGTCGTTAAGCCAGAGGTTATCCTCTGCACCGCCAAGTATCCAGGCAGTAGATGAAGGTCCCTGTTTCAGATACAGCGAGAACATGCCCTGAATCGAGGTTCCATAGACCTCACCCGGTGGTGCCTGTCCCGCTCCGCCTTCCCACTCGCCTAACGTCTGGTGCTCTGGATCGAAGGCGTAAGCACCTATATAATCCTTAGAGGCATTGGTGTGGTTGTATGCCCACTGTAAAGCTGTGGAATTTGTCATGTTTGTAGACGTGTTTACCCACGTAGTATTTGGGCTAGCCGCGTTTGTAATCACCGCGATAGGCGCCTTACCAACGACCGTGAACTGAAGTTCCGGATAGGCAGCCTTCTCAGGGTCTGTCGGGAACCTTCTGCCGATACCCATGTCGCACGCCTCAATGGGCAGAGCATACATTGCGAACCCGCAGCACTCGCGCAGGAACTCAACCTTGATCTCTGGATGCTTCTTTGCGAACTCATGAAGGAACGTGCCCTCGGGTGCCTCATCGCTTGTGACTGAGCCTCCAGCCTCAACAGGCCCTGCCATCATCATGCTGACACCGGGTCCACCGATAATCTTGAGTTCATGGGTGCCAACATCTCCAAACTCTGCCTGTCCTTCTGCTCTCTCCTTAATTTCGGTCTGCAGTAATCCAACTGCAACGGCACCGACAACGGCAACGATGATCAGTATGAGCACTGCGATTACGGGGCTGACCGCTTTCGTATCCTTCCATACATTTCTCTTTGCCCTTCCTCTTGCGTTCATTTCTTCCTTTTTCACCTCCTAATGTGCCTCCAGGCACAGGGCTCTTTCATTTTTTACTCATCACCTCCGCCCCCGGCTCGCATCCTTCACATTCTCTCTCGCCGACATTTTTCTTTCCAACATTTGATAGTTATTTGTAGAATAGTTAGGGATATAAAAGGGAGACCCTAAAAAAGTTCGGATTTGGGAATAGAACCTAAACAAATTCGGGAATTTCGTCCAGAGACCTAAAAATATTAGGAAGCGATTGCCGCACCTAACCCTCGGGATTCGGCGATTTCCAGGCATTGTTAGCGGTTTAAAAATAGTAAAAGCGATTTAAAGCCATCGCTTTCGGGTTTTAACAGCAGATTCTTTTATCGCATCGCGATAACTTAACTCGTAACATTAATTACTTTCACATTCTTGTAATTGTTGAGATAGGGCAGTCTATCGCACTTAACTCGTATTATTCCCCATCCACCCTTTAGCCCGGTCATATTTGTAATATTTGTGGATGCTATTCCACTGCTATTAGTGTAGTTAACCGATGGCTCTATCTCTATTCTCGTTACATTTCCACTCCCTTCCAGGAACTCGAATTTAATAGGAATATTCTCTTCTTTGACACATTCATCTTTAGCATCCTTTAGACATGCAGGTTTTAGACATGCATGTATAAGATTGGGCGGAGTGCTCTTATTATAGTAATATGTATCATTATCTGTATCCAGACACACCGGGGGATTGAAATTTCTATTTGCGGGAATGGTGATATAGCCAGAAATCTGGCTGAGTCTGGAGACCATTCCCGTATCATCGGTTACTTTGAGGTCTATTTCAAAAGGTCCTTCCTTACTTAAATATACCCTTATCTTTCTCCCGGTCAGGTATCTTGGACTGGGGTCGTCGCCGTATATCGTCCAGTTATATTCTGTAATAAACCCATCGGGGTCATAGGAATCAGACGCATCCAATATTAAGACGTCACGGTAAGCCACACCTATGTCCTCTGTTTCTATTTCCACACTGGCAACCGGCACCGGTGGTGCGAAAGTCTCAATGAAATTGTTGCCAAGGTCTGTTATCAGGAGGACATCAATGGAAAGCGGTTGTCTCGCGGGTATTTCCAGAGGTTCTCCGAAATCGGAGAGGAAGTTCATTCTTATGGGAACTGTCCCATGTGCTGGAATATCATAAGGGTATAATCTTGTGAATGATTCCTTCTCCCATTCGCCTC
>QMVO01000003.1 GCA_003661125.1 Methanosarcinales archaeon | reverse complement strand
TGACCCCAAAATTATGTCTATGGGCACTCTCGTCCCTCTTATAACCGGTTTACCATGCCTTATTTCCAGATCGATAATTATCCTATCCTCAAACATTTCTATCTCACCTCTTTCGCCTTCTGTATTCTCAACATTCTTTCTTTAGTAAAGCTTTCTTTACTTTTATTTCACCTATATTATTTAAATAGATTTCCTCCTTTACAGCCTCCGCTGCCCAATGCCGACCCTCTTATTACCGCCCAATTCAGATGCAGCACTATCAGCAATAAAGATGCTCATATCCTCAGGCTTTTCTCTTATCTTATATTCCTTTTTCTGTGTAAATCTGTGTAAATCTGTGTCTGCCCTTCTTTCTTCACCACCGCACCGTCTGATGACTGAGATTTTTGTCATATAATTCTCCTCACAACTCCTCTGGTTCTTTCACATCAATCAATCTCACTGTCTTTCTTCTCAATTTCCCATCCCGCGATACAAAAACATCAACGCTTTCGTGAAGAGCTATGGAAATCGCCACTGCATCATAGGGATCAAGCTGTCTGTCCATGAAATAGGTAAAGGAATTACATTACAGTTGTTATCCCTATGATTCCTTGTTCTTCCTCTAATTCTATCCTTTCCAGGAGTTTTCCTGAACCTTTCCAAAGCTCTTTACCTGTCTTCGGATCTTTCTCTCCTCTCCATACATTTAAAATGATATGCATCGATATATAGTATCACAATGACACCTCGAGTATCAAATCTTCTTTCTAAGTTCCTGAATGATTTCCACTGAACTTTTCTCCTCCGGGAATAAATCCCAAAAAACGCCTACATCTTTCCAAACCTGAACTCTCTCTCCCTTCTCTCCTTCCGCTCTTCCAAATATATCCACTAACTTATGCATCCTTTCGATGTCTCCTATTCTTATTCCTGTCATGATCTCACCATAATTATTTATGTTTAATATTCATTATAAAGATTTCGCAAAATGCTAAAATCTGCACTCTCCACCGTTTTATCAGCATAATGCCCATCAACCACGATTACCTCAAATGGCTTTATTGTTTGATTGAACACAGTCTCAAAACATCGCTCGATTTTTTCCGCTTCGTTTCTTACAGGAATTATGACAGATATTTTATCCATTTTTGCACTTACCTAAATTTTTAACATCAGCATCTCGACTTCTTTTAGAACCTCAATTCAATAATCCCCTTCTCTTTTGATTCTTTTACTCCTTCCGGAAGATGCTTATGATGTGGAAAGGTTGATACATCGTGATGCAGTGCATTATCATTGCAAATGAATCCTCCCTGAGCTTCATGAAATGCCTATCTTTTATCTCCTTCACAACAGATTTTTTGATTTTCTTCAAATCTTTCCTTACCGCGGGATGAAATCTCAGTTCAAACATGTAAATCTTTGAAAAGTTCCTCTTCTGTAAGTAATCCCTTCTCCTTTAATCCCATCTTTGATTCCTCCCTCCGGATCAATATTTCTTCGGTCAGTTCCGAATCCAGCAATAGGAGTAACGTTTCTAATTCGCCCTCCGAGAGCTCCTTTATCCTTTTATATATCTCCATTGGTGTCCTGTGCTTACTTCTGCTTCCATTTTCATACCACTTATATTAGATAACAATACTACATTAAATATCCTTTGCCAAATTCCAACCAAAACTTTTGTGAAACGTTTTGACTGGAAACTTCTTCGCATTCTCCATCGTATTATCAGTTGAGTGTCCATCAACCACGGTTACCTCAAACGGCTTTATTGTTTGATTGAACACAGCCTCAAGACATCGCTCGATCTTTTCGTTTCTTATCGGGACTACAACTGAGATTTTATCCATTTCTTTGCCCCTATCTCCCTTTACACATAAAACCTCAATAAATCGGAACCTGCCCCGCTCTATTTCAAACGTTCTCCAACGCTCACAACCAGAACCGCCTTCCTTATTGCAAATTTTATCTCCCTTCTTGTACAATTCACATACCCCCTTGTATTTGCAGGTTCCAAAGATCATTGCCCTGAACTCTTTTTGCAGCTCTTTTAAAATTTCCCATCGTGATATTCAGTTATACATACTCATCCTTGCAAAGAATAAAGAAAGAACCTGTGCTAAGAAAGGAACCCTTTTCCCATGCGCACAGTTCAATCAACCCCGACCTTTTCTAATCCCGATAATCTCTTCTTTAATCCATTCAACATCTTCCACAATCTTCCCTTTCATAACCTCTCTCGTCTTTTCCGATTCCTCCTTTATCGTAGATAAAGAGTAATTTTCTTTGGTAAAGATTTCTTTTTGAAAGAAATGTTTTTTATCGTCTCATCCTGCTTCCCAAGCATTGCATCCTGCTTCTTAAGCATTCCCACTCCTGCCTGCGCTATCTTCGTAAGCTGGAAGACCATGAGGGATTGCCTAAAAGAATCAATGTTCCTAACCTCTTCTCCATAATCCTTAACCTCCACAGATTCCACAGAAGCTTCCGGTGGATAATTCGATTCTGCAAACTCCACAAACCTGCTAATCTTGCTGGGATGAAAGAAAAGACCATCACTTCTTCCATAATATAAAATGGAGGGAAGTTATACCTTATGTACAATAAAAAGAGAAATATGATGCAAGGAGAACTTTCAGGCGAAAAGGTCATGGTAGCGGAGCCAGAAGCAGACATCCTTGGTAAAGGGTACGGAAGGAAAAAAGCGAGGTTAGAGCTATCGCTGGAAGAAGCGGGTTTTTTGCTTGAAACGGGGAAGATAGAGATAAAGGAGCAACGAGAACAAGGAGAAAAAAAGTTAAATTTCAAAGATTTTTTGAACCATGCGTTGGACATCTCACCGAAGTTCGGGTGGCGGTATATCGTTTACAGGGATTTGAAGGAGCGAGGTTATGCGGTACAGCCCGGAGGAGTTGATTTTTGGCTTTATCCTCGCGGAGCCAAGCCTGGAGAGAAGCCTGCTAAGTATTTCATCCGCATTTTATCTGAAAGAGATCTGTATCCGTTGAAGGAATTGGATACCTTACTTATTTTGGCTCGTAACATGAGGAAAGAGCCAATTATTGCTGTTGTGGATGAGGAAAGTGACGTTACTTATTATGAGGTAAAGGAAGCAAGGTTTGAGTTTATGGAGCTGAAGAAAAGGAAGAAAGAGGAAAAAGCGCAAGCGACCTTGTTGGGCGATAGGGTCATCTTGTGGGATGCAAATTTAGCTGAGAATCTCCACAGAAACGATTTTTATGGTAAGTTAACAAAGGAGAAGCGACTGCTTCTTTCTCTGGTTGAAGCTGCTTATTTAATGAAGAAAAGTCTGCTGGAGATAGAAGTGATTTTTGAACAGTTCCTTGATTATGCAAGCTCAATCGAAAGCGATTTTATGGATAAATACGCAGTGTACGAGGATTTAAGGGAAAAGGGACTGATCGTAAAAACTGGTTTTAAGTTCGGTTCACATTTCAGGGTGTACAAAGCAAGGCAACAAAAGCATTCTTTATATTTAATTCATGTGCTGCCCGAAGCGCATGTTTTTTCAATGTCTGAATTATCAAGGGCGATAAGGCTGGCGCATGGTGTGAAGAAGCGGATGATATTTTCATTTAGAGAAAAAGTAGGGGAAGGGTGTATTATTAGGTATGTGGATGTAGGACGGATGAAGTTGTAAAGCGAAAGTCAAAAATCCTGGTAATGAGGATTGAAGAATAGCGAATATGGAAAAAAAGAAGGAGAGAGGAATACTGCAAGTTGCTCTTGATGTGCTCGAACTGGAAAGAGCGATAGAAATAGGAAAAGAGAGTTTAGAAGGTGGTGCTGACTGGTTAGAGGCTGGGACGCCATTAATAAAAAGCGAAGGCATGAATGCAATAAGAACGCTGAAAGAGGTTTTTCCTGGCGTGAAAATAGTCGCAGATATGAAAACGATGGATACCGGTGCAATAGAAGTGGAGATGGCGGCGAAGTCCGGTGCATCTGTGGTCTCTATACTTGCAGTTGCTGATAACGCCGTGATAGAAGAAGCGGTAAAATCTGCTCGTAAGTACGGCGTAGCGATTATGGTGGATATAATGAACGTAGAGGAACCGGTGAGGCGAGCAGAAGAAATGGAAGAGCTGAGTGTGGATTACGTCTGTGTGCATGTGGGAATAGACCAGCAGATGCGGGGTATGAACACGCTGGATCTCTTGGAAAAAGTTTCTGCGACGATAGATACGCCATTAGCAGTAGCGGGTGGTGTGGATGCAGAAATGGCATCAGAAGCGGTGAATCTGGGTGCGGAGATTGTTATTGTGGGTGGTAACATAACGAGGTCTGCGAAGGTGCGCGAATCAACAATAAAGATAAGAAAAAGCATGGATTTGAGAATGACGGAGGAAAAGGAGAAGGGAGAAAGAAAGGGAAAGAGAACACTGGATGAACAGATTTTCGAGTTGTTTATGCAGGTGTCCACACCGAACATATCAGATGCAATGCATCGTAAAGGTGTGATGCGAGATATAAAACCACTATTTGAGGATATAAAGCTCGTGGGTAAGGCGGTAACCGTGCAAACGTTTGAAGGCGACTGGGCAAAGCCGGTAGAGGCGACAGATGTAGCAAAGGAAGGGGATGTAATCGTGGTTTATGCAGGCTCGAAGGACGTTGCACCCTGGGGTGAACTCGCATCATGGAGTTGTAAGCAGAAAGGAATTGCAGGTATCGTTATAGACGGTGCGGTGCGAGATGTAGAGGAGATAAGGAGATTGAGATTTCCTGTTTTTGCTAAATTCGTGGTGCCAAATGCGGGAGAGCCAAAAGGTTTTGGCGAACTAAATGCAGAGATAAAGTGCGGCGGGCAGGAAGTGAAACCCGGGGATTGGATCATCGGAGATGACAACGGTGTTGTGGTCGTTCCAAAAGAGCATGCGTATGAAATTGCAAGACGTGCAAAAGAGGTATGGAAGAACGAGGAAAGGGTACGGGCAGAGATAAAGAAAGGTAGGACACTTTCTCAAGTTCTGGATTTGTATAAGTGGGAAAAGAGATGAAGCAGACGCAGATATTTATTATTGGACACAAAAATCCCGATTGCGATTCCGTATGCTCCGCTATCGGATATGCATACTTCAAAAATATTGTTGACAAGAGACACCTGTATATTCCAGCAAGGGCGGGGGAATTAAATAGCGAAACAAAATTTGCTCTTGAAAAATTCGGTTTCGAGCCACCGATAGAAATAGAAAGTCTCGCACCGACTGCCAGTGATATGGAATTGAAGAAACCCATTGTTGCTTCACCTTACGATTCCCTTAAGGATGTAGCATCTTTAATGAAGGAAAAGGGTATCCGCACGGTACCGATCGTAGACGCCAGCCGAAAGCTATCAGGAATTATTGGTCTGAAAGACATTGCTGAACACTATATTAGTACCATGGGCTTCGGTGACTTATCAACGACCCCCATTGACCTGAATATTTTGGTTGATACCCTGGACGCAAAAGTGATTACCAATCCCAAAGGCATTGATAAACTAAATGGCAGAATATTCATTGCAGCAATGCAGAAATCGACGATTTTAAATAGAGTCCGGGCAGGAGATGTCGTTATTCTTGGCGACAGGACGGATGTTCAAATAGATTTGATTAATTCTGGGTGTTCTGCTCTTATAATCACCGGGAATGCCACCATTAGCCAGGAAGTCGTCAGGTTAGCAGCCAAAAAAGGAACGCTAATCGTTTCTTCTCCGTACGACACGTTTGATACCGCCAAGTTGTTCGCTTTGTCAACACCGCTCCAAACTATAATGTCAAAAGAGGTCCCCGTAGCAGGGCTTTATACCAGGATTTCTGAGATAAAACGTAAAGTTGCAGAATCTAAATATCGCTGCGTGCTGTTGGTTAACGGTGACAACCGTTTGATGGGTATAATCACAAGGACGGATTTACTTCATCCAATAAGAAAAAAGGTCATCTTAGTTGACCATAATGAGATTTCGCAGGCTGTTGATGGTGTACAGGAAGCAGAAATACTGGAGATTATTGACCATCACCGAGTTGGCGACATATCTACTCTGATGCCTATCCACGTTCACAATGAGCCTATTGGCAGTACATGCACCATCATTGCTGGTTTTATGTTTCTTCATCAGATCGATATTACGGAAGAAATAGCGGGATTACTCCTCTCTGGCATCCTCTCTGATACTTTAATCCTGACGTTGTCCACTACCACGGAACGAGATAAAGAAAATGCTCATAAATTGGCTGATATTCTTGACATTGAGATTGAAGAATACGGTAAAGAACTTTTAACCGCGAGTATAAATATTAAGGGTAAAAACGCCAGAGAAATCCTGCTTCATGATTTTAAAGAATATCAGTTGGGCACGAAAAAGGTGGGCGTGGGTCAGATAATGTTTTTGGATGAGGAAGAGATAGGTGCAAAAGAAGAGGAGATTAAATCAGAAATGGAGCATTTACGTAAGGAGAAGCAATACGATTTGGTCGCGTTTCTCATCACCAATCCCTTAGGAAAGGGCGAAGAGATTTTAGTCAAAGGAGACGAGAGGATAATTGAAAAAGCTTTCGCGGTTAAAATACAGGATGGTAAATGTGCTATTCCAAGAACTTTATCGCGAAAGAAAGATTTTATCCCCGCAATAGGATACTTTTGTGAGAGTGCATCCGGTCAAAATTAGCTGGATTAACATAAACGTCAGCTCGCTCAAACGTTTTCACAAAAAGCATTTTAGAGGTTGTGTTCTCAAGCATCAAAAGGTGTCGAGATGTTTAACAGCTTTAACACTTCCTCTTGACTCTTAACCATTATTGCTCCTTTATCTTTCAATGTGATAAACCGTTTAGTAGCTTCTCCATTTGTGAAATCCCTTTTCTCGATTCTCGTAGCATCAAATACTAACAGTGGTTTGTTTCTTTCCAATGCCCTCTCTGCCACTTCCAGGTTCTTCAAATTACCGTACCCAAAGGGGGTGTTGCATAACACAACAACATTTGCTTTGTCAATCAAAGCTAAGTGTGCCTGAAAGGCTTCTTCCGTTATTGGTGAAAAAGGAGCTTCGGTCACAACCGGAATGTTTAAGAGCTTGGCAACTTCTTGGTCGGTATCCAGCATATTAACTACACCGGCGGTCACTCTGTATCCTCTCTCACAGAGTTCATGCATTAACGACGCGCCTTCTCCACCCCCGCAGATAAGATGTATTGTAAGTTCCGCTTCATTTTTATTTTGACGTTTTAAAAGGGAGGGTACAGGTGATACAAAGCAGTGGTCAGTTAGTGCATGCTTCTTAATAATAACATCGGCACCGAAGGTATTTTTTATGTTCTCTGCAGTTAATACCTGGGCTTGTGTGCCCAAAGAAACAATTTTTCCTTCATGCAGCAAGGCTAAACGGTCGCAATACTGAGCAGCTAAATTGAGATCATGGATAACTGCAACAACAATCAGTTTTTCCTCTGATGTGAGTCTTTTCAGAAGTTCCATTATCTCTATTTGATAATTGATGTCGAGGTGAGAAGTAGGCTCGTCTAAAAGCAAGACCTTAGGCTCCTGTGTAAGCGCTCTTGCTATTATTACAAGCTGTCGCTCGCCACCGCTCAACTCTGTAATCGGTCTTTCCGCAAGATGCCAGCAGTTAGTAAGCTCCATACACCGTCTCGCTATTTCTATATCTTTCTCACCCTCCAGCTCTAATCTACCCAGATGAGGATTTCTGCCCATAAGCACGATGTCAAGGGCAGAGAAATCAAAATTTATCGTTGTGTCCTGTGGCACGGCGGCGAAATTCCTTGAAAATTCCTTGTCTTTCATGCCCTGCACGTCCCTGCCCTCTAATAATATTGTCCCTACTTTGGGTTTCAGGATGCGGCTGATTGTTCGCAGCAAAGTTGTCTTTCCTGAGCCGTTTGGACCAATAACACCCAGGAGTTCGCCGTGAGATGCACTAAAATCAATGCCATCCAATATCTTCACGCTTCCATAATAAGCATCCACATCCTTTATCTCCAAGGGCATTTTGATCCTTGTTAAAGAGCTTGCTTTACTTCTGATTTTGCTATCTCTATTGACTGTACTATGTGAAATAATGTCCTCCTTTCCTTTTTCTAAGCAGGTAAATAAAAAAGGGAGCGCCAAAGAAAGCAGTGATTATTCCTACGGGCATTTCGCCTAATAACCGCGCCAGCGCATCAGTCCACACCAGAAAGATTCCTCCTACCAAAGCGGAAGCAGGGAAAAGAATTCGGTGGTCCGGTCCAACGAGGATTCTCGTGATGTGTGGGATAATTAAACCTACGAAGCCAATGGTTCCCACGAAAGAGACCGCAGTCGCGGTAATGAACGCTGCAAACACTAACAAAATTTTTTTCACCCATTCTACGTTTATTCCCAGTGTCTGTGCGCATTCCTCGCCTAACAGCATCGCGTTCAGGTCTTTTGCAAAGATATAAATCAAAAAGAAGCAAACGAACACAGGCAAAATGGTTATTTTCACCTGTGCCCAGTTAGCGAGCCAGAATCCGCCCATCAACCAGAAAAAAATACTGTGTAAATCCTCTGCCACAAACATCATAAAAGATAAAACAGCACCCAAGAATAGCGAAACCGCTATCCCCGTGAGCAATAAAGTATCCACTGGAATTCTTCTTCCCACCTTTGCTATGTTATACACTAAAAAAGTGGTGAACATGGCACCTAAGAAAGCCATGAACGGTTTGGTGTAAATGAATAAAAAGCCTGGGAGTATCAACATCGAAAAGACAGCACCAACTGCAGCTCCCGAAGCTATTCCTATTATGTACGGGTCCGCCATAGGATTTTTAAATAAGCCTTGCAATGTTGTCCCCGCAGTTGCCAGCGAAAGACCGACTAGCAACCCCAGAACTATCCTCGGCAGTCTTATCTGTAAAATTATTACATCATACTTATGTGGAATAGAAGCAGCCTCGCAGAGATGAAGTTTGTTTCCTAACAAAGCTACTATTTCCGGCGGCGGCACATAAACAGGTCCAATTGCTGTTGTCAGCACGATGGTCGCGCATAAAATCGCAATTAAATAAACCATAACCATTTTCCAGTGGATAAACTTATTGAAATAAGCAATTTTTGGTTTTATCATTATTGTTTGTTATTGTTTTTCCCTTTTTTCTTCTGGCAGGATTTCGATAAATTTTGCCTTCCTCGGCGTTTCTCGTATCTCTTTTATCTCTGAATACAAAGGGTGGTAGGACACCACATACAGGTGCTTCATCGCTTTCGATACCGCTTCGATTAAATCGGGCTTCCTGGGTTCTTCAAATTCTACTCCCGCTATTGGTATCCAGGGCTCGATGAAGAGAGAAATGGCAGGATTTATCTGCGAGATGAAAATTGCCAGTTCTTCTATGTCCGCGGGGTCATTTATTCCTGGCAACAGAATCGTCTCTACCTGAAGTCTAAAATAAGCGTCCTCTATCGCTGCCAGATTCTTTATCGCGTTCAATACAGGCTCATTGCTCCTTTTTGTGTAATAAAGATGCTTTTCCCTATCGAAAGCTTTTACACCGGCAATAACTTCGTTTACTCCTGCTTCTTTCAATTCTATTGCATATCGCTCGTCTATTCTGCTCCCGTTTGTCATTAACACGATATGAACATCGAGTTTAGAGAGATTTTCGATTATTTTTATTAAATCCGGATCGAGCGTAGGTTCGTATCCACCAAGATATAGCCTGCGCGGATTTAACTCCTCCAATTCCTTCAATATGTTCTCAAAGTTCCAATCAATGTATTTCCTGTCTTCTGCATAGATGTCGTATTCGTTTTTTTCCCGGATACAACCGATACAGTCGAAGTTGCAGCCCTTGAAAGACAGCATCGCCATCCTCTCACCTACGAATTTTTCTGTGTAGCTTATGTGGTAAATGTTCATATCCGTGCTCCCGGTAATTACTTTGCTCAATACCAGTTTACAGATTATAAAATTTTGCCTTCAGAACAATTTATTTTCTTGATGATTTGACGCTCAGGATTTCATTTCACTTGTTTCAATTCTTTTTTCTTCTCAAAAGGAACATTACCGCAAGTAATCCGATAACGGCGAAAACCACTTCAAAGCCTGACTGTCTCGGCTTTGGAAGAGGAGTAGGTAATGGCTTAGGTGTGGGTGTTGTAGTGGTAGGGGGCGTGTACGCCGACGTAAACGTCGGCAAAGGCGTTATGGGCATCACTACACCCTCAGGTACTGATAATTGTGATTGCTCACGCCCTAACTTTAGCGGGGCACAAATTGCAAATGTACCAAAAGAGGTTTTTATCGTGGTGTAATAGACTTTGCTATCTCCTTCTCCTATTTCAGTTGTATTCTGTTCAGCCCATGAACCGTTGATGTAGTCATACCAAAACAGAGAGATTGCAGTCGTATTATTATCAGCATTGGCAGCTATCCATGATTTGTTCACGCGGAAATTCAGTTTCAGCCAGTCCACGTCCACGCTTCCAGTTAGATTGTCCGCGGTAATATTAAGATATCGGTAGACTATTCCAGGAGGGTGGGAGATGCTCAGCTCTTTTGATACATTCACATAGATATTAGTGAATTCCACATCTTTATCTTCTTTTGCTTTTATTGTGATATTAGTCAGGTATTCATCGTCTAACTCTATCGTTCTTTCTTCACCTGCTTTTATAGCCTCCTTTTCCTTTTCATATGATGAAGTGTCACCTTCTTCTTCATCACCATAGCCGTCTTCCTCTCCCTTTTCCTCTTCCTCTTTCTCTGCCTCTTCCTCGACGATATTAAAGAACCCGGATAGATTTCCATGAACTATTTCTACTGCGTCTACCACTCTCGGACCGGGCCTTGACATTATATTTTCATCAATCGGGTATATTCGATTGTTTTTTACCGCATCTACGGTTTTCAGTTCGGCACTCTTTATTTGCTCGAGTACAAGAGACTCACTGCCGTGGCTACTGTAAATGATAACCTGAGGGTCTTCTTCCACGATATGCTCGATACTGAAGGGACCCCAAGAAGAAAAATATTTTGCAGCTATATTTCTCCCTCCCGCAGTATTAATGATGTCGTGTTGAAAGGTACCGCTTCCGGTAGTCATGAAAAGACTACCCATGGCATAATATACGCGTGGTCTTTGTTCCTCCTCTAATAATTCTGTGTTTTCCTCTATTGCATTCAATTTCTCCTTTAACTCATTCACCAGAGAAGATGCCTCATCCTCGCATTTCGTTATCGCTCCTGTGACTTTTATGTGAGTAAATATCTCATCAAAATTTTTCGAATGCTGTGCATAAATCAGATACTTCTTCTCTTCATCTTCTCCCAGCTCTATCAGACTATATATCACGTCATCAGGATTCCCATAAGCGCAGACAATTAAATCAGGCTCTAAATCCACTATCTTCTCGAGGCTTGGTGTTGAGTATCCGCCTATTACCGCGATGTCACCGTTATTTACCTTATCTTCTACCTCAGGTGGATAATTGCAAAAGCTGGTAACGCCGACAACGCTGTCGCCAGCTCCTACTGCGAATAATATTTCAGTGGAGCTTGGAGCCATAGAAACAATCCGCTCAGGCTTTTTTGCTATCCGCAAAGTATAATCCTCAAGCCCTTCTAACTCCCGGACATCGTTTTCCTCTTCTATTACCAGCCAAACCGTAACGTTCCAATATGCACATTCTGTTTCTGTTCTTCCGTCTCCTTTCCCTACTACACTGATGTTATAAATACCGTATTCTCCAAATGCATAAGACAACTCCGAGCTCTTCCCTTCTGATTCTTTTACTTCTTCGCCATTAACTGACCACATCCATTCATAAGATAAATTAGAATTAGAGTTAGAAGAAGAAACAATGAATTCTACCTCCTTGCTCTCATCTATGCCAATATCCACGAAGACATTATTGGATGCGTTTTTTGTCACACTATTCCACTGAGTGATGCTACTGCCGCTGGCGGTTGAGGTGGAGATAAATATAAGAGACAGCATTGCTATTAAGCAAAACAAAAAACTAGCTAATAACAACGCATAGGCATTCTCGCTTCCACAGCTTCTCATCGTTCACTTTTTGATAGTCATTTGGATTTTGATTTTATATCTGGATCATTCGGGTCCGTTCTCGCGGTTATTACATGGGGTATAATGCATATCTTATCAACTTATCAACTTATCTAATGATCGAACTGCAAGGTCATACGGAATCTCTGTCGTTGGGAAACCCCATCGCTCGAAATCCACGCTCGTCACATATCCCGCCCTATCTAAGGATATAGCAATCGAATACCTCGTTTTCTCTTGCACATACAGTATCTTATTAGTCCATATGGCTGCCCACTCCTCATTCACTACTTTAGACTTATAGTGGATTTTACTGATGTTAACTGGCTGAGGTATCATTTTCCGGTACTCTATTTCGTTTATCGGCGCAGAACTCTGCACGTGGACGTGAATCCGTATCGATATCGAGGAATTATCGGGTGTCGTGCTCATTCCCCCATAATAGTAGGTTACGACATCGCCATCTTCTACTTCATACTGGTTCGTACCTACCATCGGCATCGGATCATCGAGATAATTCACCCAGTACAACCACCCGTCCCACGTAACAGGGTCGTTTTCCTTCCCCGCAATGGATTCAACCATTAAAGAACCCCAGCTCGCATACCATTCATCGCTTACCGTGTAATTGAACCCTCCAGCTTCTGCTGCGGCGTCAAGCGCACCTAATGCAGTTGTTTGATTTATCTCGTAGCTTTCACCGCTGTTGTGTGCAGTCACGTTAACCGTGGTATTCTCTAACAGTGTTACTTCTCCTTCCCAGAAGACGGGTTTCTGCACATGGACGTGAATTCTTATCAACATCGAGGAATTATCGGGTGTCGTGCTCATTCCCCCATAATAGTAGGTTACGACATCGCCATCTTCTACTTCATACTGGTTCGTACCTACCATCGGCATTGGATCATCGAGATAATTCACCCAGTACAACCAGCCGTCCCACGTAACCGGGTCACTTTCTTTCCCCGCAATGGAATCAACCATTAAAGAACCCCAGCTCGCATACCATTCATCGCTTACCGTGTAATTGAACTCTCCAGCTTCTGCTGCGGCGTCAAGCGCACCTAATGCAGTTGTTTGATTTATCTCGTAGCTTTCACCGCTGTTGTGTGCAATCACGTTAACCGTGGTATTCTCTAACAGTGTTACTTCTCCTTCCCAGAAGACGGGTTTCTGCACTGCGGCGTCAAGCGCACCTAACGCCGTTGTTTGATTTCTCTCGTAATTTTCTCTAAACGCAAGAACACCTACATTGTCTACTCCTATGAATAAGGTGCTGTTTGAAATAGCCGGATGTGACGCTACGTTATATCCACCCCCGTATCCAAGGGGAATATGAAGGGTATAGTTCCAAATTATTGACCCGTTGTTCGCATCCAGTGCATATACCGTCCCATCAACCTCACTTGTTCCAAAATACACTTTTCCAGCGGCAACAACCGGTGAAGAATCTATCGCTCCTCCCATCTCCTTATTTTCCCATATTAAAGAGCCATTCCTCGCATCGTAACAATAGAAGGTAGAATCACCAGCAGAGCCACCAATATATAGTTTCCCGTTGCACAAGGCAGGAGAAGCCCAGCTTGATTTATGTTTCTTATGCCAGATTTCCTCGCCCGTGGTGATATTAACCGCGTAAATCCCGGATTCTTTTGTAGGTAGGTACCTGGTAGTAAAGAAGACCATTCCTTCTTCGTCCCAAATGGTGGGCGAGCCTCTTATCTCGGTTTCGGTAGTGAAGTTCCAAACCTCCTCACGCGTGTTTAAGTTCAGGCAATATAAAGCATGTTGCCCATGCTCGCGATTATTCCCGGCGAAGAATATTTTGTCACCATAAGCAGAAGGCGATGAATAACAGAATATCTTTCCCCCGGTGGAGAAATTCCATTGCTCGATGCCATCAAAAGAGAAAGCGTGGAGCGTTCCATCTGAGAAACTTAACACGTAAACCATCTCATTAAATACGAGCGGAGAAGAGGCAACACCATACCATGACGGATTCTCTTCTATTTTCTTGCTCCATAATATCTCGCCATTTGTTGCGTTTATGCTTGTTATATTCCCCTTCATCGTTCCTACAAATAACTTTCCTTCTGCTATTGCTGCCGTGGATGCACCATAAACCTCCTCGTTCATCCATACGATTTCACCCGTGTCCTCGTTCAAACAGTATAGGGCATCCGTTTCACCGGGATCTTCTCCTCCCATACCTGAATACCACGTTTCTATATACACTTTGCCATCATGAACAACCGGTCCTGCCTGTATGCAGCCATGCGTTTCATCTGGCGATTGCCAAAAGAGATTTGATTTCACAGGTCCTTTTCCTGGAACATTCCCTGTTCTCTGCGCATTATACTGCAACGTTGGATAAGTCATGGTTGGTTTAATCAGCACACTTAAGTACCCATAAACGGTCTCAACCGCGTCTACTATCCTCGGCCCCGGTCTGCATATTATATCGCCATTGATTACATGAACTCTCCCATATTTCACTGCATTTAGCTCTCTTAACTGTTCATCGTTCAGAATTTGCTCGCGCGCATCTTCTGATGGACAGATGATCACCTGTGGATTCTCCTCAGCGAGATGCGCAGGACTTATTTGGAAATATCCGGAACCATAATTAGCAGCAATATTTCTGCCTCCCGCAGATTGGATAACAGCGCTTATGAACGTATCATTTCCCGGCGTCCAGAAATTGCTACAGGTGTAGAATGTTCGTGGTCTTTGCTCCTCCTTCAAAGGTCCGACTCTCTCCCTCACACGTTCCAACCTATTCTCAAGCTCGTTTGCCAAGTTAGTGGCGTTGTCACCGCATTTCAGAACCTTACCCATGAACCTTATTTCGCCGATTATATCTTCGATGTCGGTAGAATGTAAATCTATGACTTTATACCCCGACTCAACTAAACTACTTATGACATCCCCAATTCCGGGATTATGAGCTTCAACAATTATATCCGGATTTAAGTTTGTTATTTTATCAATATCCGGGGTTGAATATCCCCCTATTACCTCTATTTCCCCTCTATTTACCTTATCCACTACTTCAGATGGATAATTGCAAAAATTTGTTACTCCTACAACTCTCTCACCAGCTCCGATTGCAAACAAAGTCTCGGTGCAAGAAGGAGCCAACGAAACTATTCGCTTTGGTCTCTCGGCAAGGTAAAATGTGTAATTCTCAAAACCTTCTATTTCTGTCAGATCGTTTTCTTTGCCTATCACCAGCGAAGCTGTAACATACCAAGAGACGCACTCTGTTGTTTCATTTTCCCCCTTACCCTTCCCTACGACACTGACGTTATAAACGCCGTAATCTTCAAATGCATACGATAAGTTGGAACCCGCACCTTCAGATTCTTTTATCTCTTCTCCATTGACTGACCAGACCCATGTGTAAGACAAATTGGAAGAAACGGCGAATTCAACTTCCCTGCCCTTATCCACACAAATATCTACTGAAAAACTATCCGATGCATCTTCCGTCACGCTGTTCCATTGCGAAATCTCTTCCCCATTCGTTGCCACTGCAAGCCCGACTAACAGCAATAAAAAAACACTTGCTAATAGCACATGCAAATAACCAAACCCCTGTTCCCTCTTTTTTCTCATTTTTTCATCCTAACTATCCATGATATTAGCCATTTTAAAAAACTTTTGTTTCGGGTAACAGATACAACCCGAATGGGTAACTTTAAGATGCTTGATAAAGTGGATAACCGCCTTTAAACCACAAACCTAACTCATGTTTTATCATATCAAATCTTTCCCATATTTCATCCTCTTCAAATCCTTCGTTAGAGATATTCTGAAATAGTTTCAGCAAGTCCTTCATCAATCTTGTTATCTCTACTTCGTTCATTTTTCATCTCATCACATTTGAAGAAAGGTGAATAGGAATTATAAATAACTTCCCGATTTGGTAATAACTATAACACCAATGGTTGAATGAATAAACAAAGTAAACTTTTAAAACACAGGAGAATAATGGAACTACATGCTTCTATGGATCTTTTTTATCGTGGTTAGCTTTTTTCTCGGACTTTCCATATCTTTTCTCTTAGACATTAGTTTCCCTAAGGCGGAGCGTGCTTTTTTCTCTCTCGTCGTTGGACACGCAATTTCTATATGGATTATTTTCCTGCTCTCGTGTCTGAAAGGATCGTTAAGTGCTGGTGTTATCGTGCTCGGCATCGTTATATGCGCTTTTGCTTCGGTTATATGTTTCGGCGAAAGCGCGAAAAGATCAGGAAAAGGCTTCTTCGGTCCGAGTAATAAATTGATTATTTGCCATTGTGATAAATATGTCCTTTCCTTCTTTGTATCCATTCTGTTGTACCTGCTGGTAATGAATTTATACGGCGTTCTTCGACCTGACGAAGCGGGGAATCTGTATGCTTTTCACACCGTTTGGGCTGATTACCCATTTCATACCTCTGTCATCACTTCTTTTGTTTATAGCGACATTTTTTCTTTTCCTCTGAGTTATCCGCAGTTTTTACACACGGAGATGCATTATCCATTCCTCATGGATTTCTATTCCGCGGTATTAATGAAAGGTGGGTTGGACCTGAGAGGCTCTATCATCATTCCAAACATATTACTTCAATTTTCCTTCTTTGGACTGCTGTATTCTCTCGCTTATAGATTGACAGGCTTGAAAAAAGTGGGAATGTTGGCTACGCTTATTTTCATCGGCTCCGGCTTTCCTCCGGGTCTGCAATCCGCAGGCATTCACTTCCTGAACCCGATGTACGCGGTTATTATGCCGCAAAGAACTGCACTGTTTGGCATGGGAATCTCTTTTGTTGTCTATATTCTTTTATTCCAGGCACTGTTTAGGGCGGAGGGGGAAGGAAAAGAGAAAAAGCGAATGTACAAGGAGCTGTTTCTGGCAGGAACGCTTATTGGCTTGCTTCCCTACATCCACGCGCATTCGTATATGGTTACTGCTTTTGTTTCTTTGTTTCTTTCTCTTTTCTATTTTTATTGCACGTTTATCAAAACAGGAGAAAAGGATTATAAAACATCCATTTTTTTGTTTGCACCACTAATTCTACTTTCTTTACCGCAGGTGTGGTATATAAGAACAGGGGTATCCGAGAACTTCTTCGTGTTCTTCCCGGGCTGGACAGAAGCGAATAGAAACATGATAATGGGATTTGACTGGTCATGCATCGGGGCAATTTTTTCCGTTGTGAAAACAGTCTTCGTGTTAGCAAAATTCTGGATGCTGAACATGGGTATTCTCTTTTTCCTGCTCCCTTTAGGGGTTTTAAAATCTACACGAGGACTGAGAACTTTCTATCTTCCTTTTCTACTCCTCTTCTTCATTGCAAACTGCGTGAAGTTCCAGCCCTGGTATTTTGACAACTACAAGATATTTTTACACTGGCTTGCTTTGACCGCTATACTTGCGTCTGTGGCAATATTTTGGATAAGCGAGTACGCAGGAAGAAGGAATAAAAGCTGGTATATCCCATCGCTTGCTTCTTTGATTGTCCTCTGCACTTTGTTTGGCTTTGTTACCCATGCAGTGATGATAGAGAAGAGTTTTATGGTTTGGTCCAATGAAGAGATTGGAATTGCAGAATGGGTGCGTGAGAACACTCCACCGAATAGCATTTTCCTGACTGGGAGTGCTCACAACCATCCCATACCCTCGTTATCCGGCAGACAAAGAGTGATGGGCTATGAGGGATGGCTGTGGTCGCATGGTATAAATTGGTCGAGGATTAGTGAACGGAAAAAAGACGAAATAGGGATGTATAAGGGGAATTACACGCTGATTAAGGAGTATGGAGTGGATTACGTGTGCATTGGTCCATACGAGAGAGCCTTCGCTACTGATAATCACTTCAAAATAAATTATTCCGCATTTTATAATGAAACACAGCTTAATTTAAAATATGATGTGGTGATAGGCGAAGGGAAAGAGAGATGGCGGATATATGAAGTCAAAACGCCCAATATCCCTGCGTGAAAAGAACGAGGAAGAAGCTAAAGAATAACAGAAATGCAATGGTCATCACATAATGCAACTCTGCCCGCTTATCGCCAATAATAGCAAGCAAGATGAAAATAGGGAACAAAGAGAGCGTATATCGCGGCATACTCAACCAATATGAGGTTGAAGCCACCGCGAGCCACGTAAGAAGCATGTAAATGGTATAAGAAGGACGTAATTTTGTGACGACGGCATAAATAATGCAAACCAAGCCAAATAACCCAAATACAAGCTCTGCGCCTCCTACAAGCATTTTCCCCGCGGGATCTCTCCAAAAAATGCTCCACAAAGCACCTGATAAACCTTCCCAAGGAGGAGCTAAATGTTTAAACCAATGTTCTCTTTGTACTTCGATAAACGCAAAAGCATCCCCAAATACTACATAATTCAACACGAGATAAGATATAAACCCGAAGCCGATCATGCACAGGAATAAAGCGTCCTTTACGTTCTTGCGTTCTGGTTGCGATTTTGATTTTTGCGAAAAAAACTCATAAATCAACGCAGGGATAAGAATAAGCCCGGTGATTCTTGTTGCTGCTCCAAACATTCCCATCACTCCTGCTGTGATCCAATTCCCTCTCCTCGCATAATAGAAGCAGGCAATCGTCAGGAACAAGAACAAACTTTCGGTATAACCTGCGATTAAGAAGTAAGAAGTGGGGAAGATGGAGAAATAAAAAACGCTTTTCAGCGCCGTACTATGGGGATAATCGATTTTTGCGAGTCTGTAAAGGTAGAAACCCGCAAAAAGAGAGGCAAAATTAGATATTAACAGGGCAGAGACTTCGTAATTCTTAATGAAAAAGGCTAATACTCTTATCAGTAACGGGTACAGCGGCATAAAAACAATAAAATAGCTCCCTTCTCCAATCGCGGTGTAGCCATTCTTTGCTATATCTATATAATGCGGGGCATCCCAGCGGTTCCAAAGGAAAATGATATCCGCAGGCTGATTTTTCAACACCGTCCATGCCAGAGGGGCTAAAATAAAGGAAAAAATCTTTATCGCCAGTATAATAGTGATAATCTCTATTATCACGCGTGCACTTTTCTCTGTCCCCATCTATTCGGGCATCACCTCAGCCTCGCGGGTATCTTCTGGTTTCTTAGCAAATCTTCAATGCTTTCCCCGGACCTTATCAAATCCACTTCGCCATTACAAACCAACACTTCCGCGCATCTCGGTCGCCCGTTATACTGCGAACTCATCGAGAATCCATAAGCACCTGCATCTAATATCGCGACCAAATCGCCTCTCTCCACGCTCGGAAGTTTTCTGTCCTTCGCTATTATATCTCCAGCTTCACATACCGGTCCAACAACGGTGTATAACTCCGAAACGCGTTCGTTTATCTTGTTCGCTATCAACACCTCGTGATACGCATCGTACATCACAGGTCTTATCAGCAAATTAAAACCAGCATCTATCGCTACGAAATTTTTATAAGCTCGCTTAACAGCATTTATCCGACTCAGCAGTATTGTAGTTGAAGCTACGATAGACCTGCCGGGTTCAAGCACGAGTTTCAAATTTATACCCAATTCATCCATTTTTTTTTCAAAAACCGGTAATATTGCTTCTGCGAGGTCTTTTGGAGTAGGAGCTATTTCTTTTTCTTCTTGTTTGTAGGCTATTCCAAGTCCTCCACCGAGGTCCACAAATTCGAGTGCTATTCCCTTCTCATATAATTTCTCTACGAGGTCCATCATCTTTTCCGTTGCTTCGCTAAACACGCTTACGTCCAATATTTGCGAACCTATATGGCAGTGCAAGCCGGTAAGTGCGATGTTTGGCAGCTTATTCGCTTCTTCACATGCTGAAATCACTTCGTAATAAGGAAGCCCAAATTTCGATTCCTTCAAACCCGTTGCTATCTTTGGATGCACCTCCGGAGACACATCGGGATTCACACGTATCGCTATTTCCACCTCTTTTCTAAGCTCCTCTGCCACTACCGATAAAGCTCTCAATTCGTCTTTTGAATCCACAGATATTTTTACACCCGACTCTACCGCCGCTCTCAGGTCATCATCGCTTTTCGAATTCCCGTTAAACAAAATCTTTTCCGCAGGTATGCCAGCAGACTTCGTAAGCCAGAGTTCACCGGTAGAAAACACATCAGCGCCCGCCCCCTCACTTGCTAATATTGTCAACAATGCCAGATTTCCGTTCGCTTTTACCGCATAATATATGTCAGTATCTGTGTTAGCAGTTTCAAAAGCTTCTTTATAGCTTCTGAGATTAACTCTCAACTTATTTTCATCTGTTACGTAAAGCGGCGTGCCATATCTCTCCGCCAGTTCTACTACATCCACGCCACCGAAGATCAAATGATTTTTTTCTTCTTCTGTCATGTTTTCCTAAGTGGTGAATAATTGTTTAATTTAATTGTACATAAAGTATGACTTTCTTCATTTTATCCTTTCAAATCAAACGAAAATCCTTAGATAAAAAAGTCATACATGTTTGAATTATGGAAGAAGTAATTGCCTCACCTTTCATCACC
>QMVO01000002.1 GCA_003661125.1 Methanosarcinales archaeon | reverse complement strand
GCTATATTTAAATACCCCTGCTTCCACTCCAAATGTTGCGCTGATGGATTACCACCCTAACCATTATTGCAAGAATATCGCATGGAAAGTTTTAAAATAAAGGGTAGCTATACAAATACATTTTTTTTAGCTTATCCTCGGGTAAAGAAAAAAGAGCTGCGATTTCATCCAAGGAATGCCATTCCGAATCGTACAGTGATTCCAATATTATGTCGAGATGCTTCATGTTACCTGTACATGCTTCTTTTTTTCAGAAGCACTTATTTATTCTTGCAACATTTTCATATATAAGGTTTTCTATGTTCTTAAACTACATCATATAAACATATATCCGTTCTATATTACTTTGATATGTCCCCATCCTACTTATACTCTTTTATTAAACCTCGGATAATAATACAAAGAGTAAAAGCAAAAAGAGAAGAAAAAAAATGGGAAAAGGAACAAAACAAAGAAGCAGATGGGACATTATTGAGGATATGCTGAAGGTAATCCTGGAAGAGGGGAAAGCGAAAAGGACACGTATCATGCAAAGGTCAAATTTAGATTGGAGGAGCTTTAAAAGATATTTTGGCTTCCTCGTGGAGCGTGGATTTGTAGGAAGTGGGGGCAATGCAGGTGAAAGTAAGACCTATAAGCTTACAAAGGAAGGGAAGGATTTGTTAACGAAATTGCAGGAGGTGAGAAAGGTGCTTGAGGATGATTTGGAGATAGAGAATAAAGGGGAGGGGGAGGGGAAAGGGGATAATGTCAATGTCAGGGTATATTAAAGAAAGAGGTGAAAATTTAAATTTAAAAGGGCGCCTTAAAAAGCGGAGAAGTAGAGCAGAGATAATCGTAGATATCCTTTTAGCTGCAATGGAAGAGGCAAAGAAAACTCAGATAGTGTATAAAGCGAATCTTAATTTTAGAAGAGTGAAAAAGTACCTCCCCTATTTGGAGGAGAAAGGGCTTATCGTGAATACAGGCAGCGAATACAAGACGACGGAGAAAGGTAAGCAGTTTTTGCGCGTTTACCAGAGGATGGATGAGCAGTTAAAGTAACCTCCCTTTTCCCGAAGGAAAAAATTAATTACAAACTTTCCAACAGCCTCTCCAAAATCAACTTATCCGAAGGATAGTCGCAATTTAAAATTTTCTCAAGCTTCAAAGGAAGACCATCCATTCGGTAGGCTATCTCTTCCGCCTCGACACCTGCAATTGCAGCAGGAAACACAACAGTAGAGAACTGCGCAGTTGGGCTTTCAAAGGGGTCTATTATGATTACGGGTATGTCGCACAATTTCCTCACCGTATCTTTTGGAAACGAAGAAAAAGGGTCTGCACCTACGATTAACGCCGCATCCACTTCTTTTCGCTTTATCACATCAAGAACCGTTGTCTTACCGGGCTCAAAGATTCTGTTACGAGAAAAGTCCACACCAAATGGATACCCGGTCTCACGTAACAAAAGCTGTACCGCGCCCATTACATTAAAATGCCCCTTCATTGGAAACATCACGAATTTCACGCCTTCTTTGTTAAGTGCTTCAACCAGGGCGAAAATTGCTTTGACGTTTCTCAATGCGTTTTCGCTTGAAAAAATGCCAAGTCCAACAAAAATAACGCCATAAAATGCCTTCTTCAGTCTGTCTGTTATTTTTACTATGGTATCAAAGTCTATTGCTGCCGTATCCTTTACGAGTTCCCTTAGCTCGCCATTGTTCGTCTCTTTCTTTACCAGTTGCTTCATAATCTCCGCTATTTTAGCATCTTCTCCTGTGCCGGGATTCACCTGAAAGAACCATCTTGAAATCTTCTTCAACTCGATGTCAACTAAGTCAATAGTGACCAGATCTCTATCCATCACCCCTTTCATTGCATATCTTCCAACCGGATACAGAGAGAACTTAGAGAGGTGTCTTGGATGCGACCTGAGAGGGTTAGAACCCCAGTAAACAATAACATTGGCGTTATCCCGTATCTCATCCAATAGAGCATAGTAAAAGGGATATTCGCCTTTCCTCAACTCCTGATATAGGAAATTATGGCAAATTGATTCCGAGATGTCACATACGCCCTTCTTGAGTTTTGCTATTTCCAGTGCCACTCGCTGAGCGTTGCATCCGATATTGCTCATCCCGTAGATGATAGGCTTCTTCACTTCTCTCAGTATACTCACCGCTTTTTCTATCGCCACTTCATAACTCGTTTCTTTACCATCTACTCGTGGCTTTTTTATCCTTCGCTCGGTCTTCTCGGCAGATAAGAACTTTTTCACACCGAACGTGCAAGCGTTTCTTATCTCTTTTATTTTATTTTCCGCGACGCTTATCGAAATAACTACGTCATCACATAAGCAAGCGCAGAAAGGACATACCGCAGCCTCTATTATCTTCTCGCCGCGCTCTTTCTCTTTTTCCCCCTTTCGCTTCATTCACGCTCTTTTTCGTCTCCGCACTAAATACGCAACTGCAAATAGACAAGCAAAAGCAAAAACAGCTTCAAAGCCTGGTGGTGACGGTGTTAGCGTTGGTACGATAGTTGGCGTTGGTGTAATTGTTGATGCTGGCATTGGCGTTGGACTTGGTGATGGTGCTGGCGTTGGTGTTGGTACGATGGTTGGCGTTGGTGTAATTGTTGGTGTTGAAGGTGTTGGCATTGCAACCGGGCCCTCCATCTCAATAGGGTTTCCAAGCACGATACTTCCATTATCTGCAATGGACCATTCACAGTATTTTCCCATTACATCACCGTTCTCATCGAAATGGAGATCACCGGAAGCGCCCTGATAGTTTATGTCCCACAACCCTTCACGAATAAGCCTTAATGCCTCACCGATGTCAGTGACTTTTTTGCCTGGTGGTCTTGTAACCTCTCTTAAACTGTCGCGAATAGCGGTTCCGGAAGTGGAGCCTGCTTTTTCTATTGCAAGCGCTACTACTGCCATCGCATCATAACTGTTCGAGCAAAATTGTATTGGCTCTCTTCCATATTCTGCGGTGTAATTCCGCTTGAATGCCTCACATGCTGGACCTGCTACTCTAGGGTCAGGCGTTGTACCTTTTAATCCTGCTATGATATACTTACCTGCTTTGTCCTTACCCACCATTTCAGCTAACTTATCGTCCCTGAGCGCTTCAGAAAGCAACCAATCAATATTTTCCATAAAGCCTTCCTCGTATGCTGCCTTCAGGATAGCACTGCCGGTTTCTGGATATGCACACAGCATGACGAAATCAGGATTTTTGGCTGCTGCTTTCTCTACCACCGAATCGAAAGAGGTAGCTGTAGGGTCATATCTCACGGATTCCAATACTTTTCCTCCAAGAGCTTTAAATGCTTTGTTGAAGCTCTCCTCGAAACCTACTCCATAAGGATTCCATATTACCAGTGTGCTTGCCGTTTTATACCCCTGTTTGATGGCAAGCCTTGCCATTGCTATTCCTTGCAATTCGTCAGAGGGACACGTTCTGAAAAAGAGGTCGTTGTCTGGATAGGTTGTAAATTCAGGGCTGGTAACAGCAGGGGAAATCAGGAGAACACCATTGCTCGTTGTATAATTAATAATCGCCATGCAGGTCTCACTGCCCGAAGTTCCAATTATCACCGGCACTTTGTACCAATCAACCAGCTCGTGTGCCTTAGCCACGGCTGTTACTTCAGAACTCTCCGTATCCATAATGATGAGCTTGAGCCTTCCACCGAGCACGCCACCGTTTTCATTTACCTCTTTCACCGCGAGTTTTATCGCATCGGTCTCAGGTACGCCGTAGATGCCCAGGTCACCGGTAAATGCGTAAAGGATACCTATGCTCACATCATCAGCTCCCACTGCACCCCCCGGTATGAATATCGCCATAAACAAAGTCGCTATAACTAACCCCTCTACTATACCTTTTGTTTTCACCTTTCCTCCTCCTTGTTATTTTTACCAACACACGAGCTTAAAAAGATTATGGTTTTGCGCAAATAGATAGAAAGAACTTGTGATTTTTAATGGTACTGTACAAATATGATAACATGGCAATCCTGATAAAGAACGTGCTGTTGGAAGGGAAGAAGAGGAATATCTACATCAAGGGGAATTTAATAGCAGCGATTAGCGAAGCAGGTAACAATAAAGAAGCAGAGTTTGTGATAGACGGAAAAGACAAAGCAGCAATTCCTGGATTATTTAACGCGCATACACATGCAGCAATGACTTTACTTCGTGGATATGCAGATGATATGCAACTTCAAGAATGGCTTTCGACAAAGATATGGCCCATAGAGGAGAGGATGACAGAGGAAGACGTTTATTGGGGAACAAAACTTGCGTGTCTGGAGATGATAAAATCTGGCACGGTTTTCTTTAACGATATGTACTGGCACTGGCGAGGAAGTGTGAGAGCGGTTATGGAAAGCGGAATAAGAGCTGCGTTATCCGCCGTTTTTATAGATGGATTTGATGAAGGGCGTGCAAAGGAACAAATGAAAAGGAATGAAACGCTATACGAGGAAAGTAAAAACCTGCCGGAAAGGATTATTTTTATGCTCGGGCCACATGCAATCTACACAGTTTCGGAGGAAAGCCTCTGCTGGGTGCGTGATTTTGCAGAAGAACACGACCTTCTGGTTCATATTCATCTATCAGAAACAGAGAGAGAGGTGAGAGAGTGCGTAGAAGTATATGGGATGCGACCTGTGGAGTTCCTCGATAGTATTGGGTTTTTGAGTCCAAGAACGATTGCACCACACTGCGTTCATCTGAGCCGAAAAGAGATAGAGATATTAAAGAAGAGGGATGTGAAGATAGTGCACACCCCCGTGTCGAATATGAAATTAGCATCCGGAAGGATGCCCTACGAGGAGCTGAAGTGGGCTGGCTTGCGTTCGAATATTGCACTTGGGACAGACGGCTGCGCGTCCAATAACAACCTTGATATGTTTGAGGAGATGAAGATTGCGTCATTGTTTCAGAAGGCATTTTCTGGTGACACGACGAGCATGCCGGCAGAAGAAGCTTTTGCGCTTGCAACGCGTAACGCAGCAAAAATGTTCAGGTTGAATTCGGGCACCATCGCGAAAGGCAAATTGGCTGATGTTGTGCTGTTGGACTTAAAGCAAGTGAAACTTGTACCAAACCATAATCTAATCTCGAATATCGTTTATTCTGCGAATGGGAGTTGTGTTGATACCGTAATTTGTGATGGAAGGATTTTAATGGAAGATAGGAAAGTAGAGGGAGAGGAGGAGATAAAGAAGAAAGCGGAAAGGGTTGCTTATGAGCTCGTGAATAGAAACAGCCCATGAATTCGGTTAATTGTCAAAAGCACTCATAAGAAATGGGAATGCAGGAGGGGAGGAATAAGTGGATGAATTAGTTGAAGAAAAGCTGGATTATCTCAGAAAGACAATTGATGGAATAGCGAAAGCGACAGAGGAATTGGAAGTGAAAAGGGGAATTACACAAAGACCTACCTATGTGATGCTCGAGAACTTAAACGCCGCAACGACTTATTTAGAGCATATTCTGACTTCGTTGAGAATGCAAGTAGAGGAAGTTGACAGATATGCGGGTATTGAGGCTACGAAAGAGGAAGAGAAGAAGAAAGAGGATACTATGTTCAGATGAAATCCAATATTTTATGTGTTATAAAAAGTGTATGTATATTATTATGGCAGAAATAAGTTTATACCTCTTTGGAAAGCCGGAATGGGAGATGGATTTGGATAAAGCAGAGCCCGAAGAGTTCAGAAGATTGGGTGATTCGCTCAGAGATCGGCTTTATCGCGCCGCGGAGATCACAGAAAAACTGGAAAGAAACGGCTGGGAACGAAGTGGAGCGCTGTACGATCTTTATTTTTACAAAAAAGTTAAAAGGGAAGATGCGGAGAAGGAATTGAAGGAGTTGGGTATAAAAGAGGATGAAGTCCACCTCTTAGAGGAAGAGGAGGAAATAGAAGAGGAAGAACAGGGGTGAAAATGGTTTTTGCTATTCACAAGTATCTTCTATGGTAGAAAATCTTTTTATCCAGAATCTCGCTTAAATCACTTATAATGAACTCGTCTTCCTTCTTTTCTTTTCTGTTCCTGCCTCTCTTCCTATCCAGATAATACGCATTCATACCTATCTTGCGTGGATTGACGAAATCAAATATCCAATGGTCACCGATATGAACCACTTCTTGCGGCTGCACATCCAGAATCCCACATATCCTCGCATAAAACCCATCTGATTTTTTCACCTCACCACAATCAGATGTTGCCGAGAATATACGCGAGAAGAATTTTTTTAAGCTATGAATTTGAAAATCGAGGAATTCAGTTGCCGCGTTCGAGCTTACTATCAGCTTATATCCTTCCTCTTTTAGCACTTTTAAAACGCTTTCCACTTCTTCGTATATCTTTATCTCGCCTTCATATTTTCTAAATAGCTCCTCTCGTGTTATTCCCAAACCGAACTTCCGCAGCCAGTAATCTATCTTATACCACTCTATCCTGTTCTCCCCTATCTTGTCATATTCGCTTTTTACGAATTCAAATGCCTGCTCAGAGCTCAGTCCTTCTTTCGCAGCGTAAGCCTCCGGAATACCCTGTAACCAAACGCAATCCGTAAATCTCTGGCTCACTAAGGTGCCGTCAACGTCAAAGGATATAATTTTTATGGGCAATTGTTTTTTCATTTCATTCATTTAAGTTCAACATCCACCACGTTCAGCTCCTTCACTTCCGCTTCGGTTCCGAGCAACTCGCTTAAACTTGGCTTCGTTCTTCCTCCATCACCCGATATGAGCTCCTTTATATACAAACCACCATCGCACTTTATTTCCAGAACGGAAATCCGATCTTCAAAATCAAAGGATACCAGTCTTGCATTATATACTTTCCTTTTCCTCACTAAGTCTGCCCTTCTATGCGTTACCCTTGTTGGTGTCCTCTGTTCTATCACAGCTCCAATTAGCTTATTCAGAGCTTTTTTCAAATGCGTTTCAAACACTTTTGTTTTTAGCTCCACTTCGAGCTTGTAAGTCTTATCCGCCTTAGCATTCTTTATCTTTGCTACCATTTCTCGTTTCACGTATTGAAGACCCGTCACCTCAACTTTACCCTTGTTCTCTTCTTTTACTTTTTCCTCTAACATCTGCAAATTCAGCTTCCTCCGCTTCGGCTCCTTTATCTCAATCACAAAAGGGCGACCTGAACCGAGCATTCTGACATCTATGTCCTCTCTTCCGCATCCGTGCAACACCATGTCTCTACCTTCAAATTCCGGCAATATTGATCCGCTTATCAGTTCTTCAACAGATTCTGCATACATCTTCCCGGTAAAGTTACACCTCTTACACCCCCTACCATGACACTCGCGGCAGAACCATCTCGTTTGTGGTAACCCTCTTTTGAACTTCCTGTATCTACCATAAATGAAAACCGGGTTTGCCTGCAACTCCACTTTTTCGGTCCACAAATTCAGTATTACCACGACCTCGGGCATCTCAAAATCAGCTCTTTTCCCTGTTCGCATCTCTATTCGCTTTCCTACCTCCCTATTCAACTCTGCTTTTAGCGGTTCGGCATAAGTAGCACCTGCGATTTCCCATATCTGCTCCTCGTTCTCCAACAGCATCCCGCTTACTTTTGTACCCACTAAAAAGGAATCGAATTCGTAATCTTTCAGTTTTTCTAACGCTTTTGAGACCCACCATTCTAAATTCTCAAATAAGCCATTACATACCCAGCATTTACCTTCTTCTATCTCCACTCCTCTTGCTCTCAAAACTTCCTTTAATATTTGTCCTCTTTTATCATTTGATAGCCCTGTGGAGATTTTTGCAAATTGCCTGCCAAGGCAATTATCACAGATGGGCCCAAATCCTTCATTTGTTATTTTGTATGCTATTTCTATTACATCTCTCAAACCGCCGACTTTCATTTTTTGTTGTATCCCTGTACCCAATATTTTAGGTCGTGTCCCCCTTTTACTGACTTGAAAGAGAAGAGCGCTACGCAAATTTTAAAATATAATGCCACTTGAACAATATAAAATGCTGATTTCTTCGCACTAAAAAAATAATATAAATAAAGTAAATCTAAAAGTTAGTTACGACGGAGGAAGTACAGGGCGTAAAAATGTTAGATAAATTAAGCAGCTCGTTGAAGGGGACGATTTGGAAGATAGCGAAGGCAAAGAGGATAGACAAGCAAATGGTTGACGAGATAGTGCGGGACATTCAGCGAGCATTGATACAGGCGGATGTTAAGATTTCACTGGTGAAGGAGCTCTCGAATCGGATAAGGGAACGCAGTTTGAAGGAGAAGCTCACGTTGAATCCGAGAGAACATGTGATTAAGGTAGTATATGAGGAGTTGATAAAGATCATAGGGAGGGGCGTAGTGGTCCCTTTAACGGCACAGAAAATAATGATGGTGGGCTTGCATGGTTCTGGAAAAACATCTTCGTGTGCGAAACTTGCGAGATATTTTCAAAAGAAGGGGTTAAAACCTGCGGTTATCTGCGCTGATGTGTATAGACCGGCAGCATCTGACCAGCTAAGGCAATTGTGTGATAAAATAGGCGTTCCCTTTTACGATGGTGCAAATCTTCCGGATAGGGAAAAAAATGTGATGGACATAGTAAAAGCAGGGGTGGAAGAATTTGAGAAGTATGATGTCGAGATAATAGACACTGCTGGGAGACATGCGCTGGAGAAGGAAATGATAGAGGAGATAAGAGATATAAAAGACGCTATAAAACCCGAACAGCGATTTCTTATTCTGGATGCGGGCATAGGTCAGCAGGCATCGGTGCAGGCTAAGGCTTTTGATGATGCGATTGGAATTACCGGTATCATCATCACCAAAATGGATGGAACTGCAAAGGGAGGCGGGGCGCTTTCCGCGGTGTCAGAAACAAAATCAGGAGTCGCATTTATAGGGACCGGCGAAAAAATAGATGATTTTGAAAAATTTGAATCTGCTGGATTTATCTCGCGGTTGCTTGGAATGGGCGACATAAAGTCATTGATAGAGATAGCGGAAGAGAGTTTAAAGCCAGAGGATATGGACGTAGATATCTTAAAGGGGAAATTTACGCTGAAGGATTTGTATAAGCAGTTAGAAGCGGTGAAAAAAATGGGACCGATGAAGAAATTAATGCGGATGCTGCCTTTAGGTGGGCTTGGGCTTAATGTAGACTTTGACGACACGATGTATCAAGTTACAGAAGATAAACTGAAAAAATACAAAGTGATGATGGACTCGATGACAGAGGAAGAGTTGACCGAGCCGAAAATAATAGATGGGTCACGGCTGAAAAGAATAGCCAGAGGGTCCGGGACGACCACTGCGGAGGTAAACGAGCTGATAAAATATCATAGGATGATGCAAAAGATGATGAAATCTCTGACATCAAGAAGAGGAGCCGGGAAGATACCAATGATGAAAGGGATGCCGATGGGTAAAATGATGAAGGGGATGAAATTAAAATAAGAAAGAGGGGGTTACAGAAATAGAGGAGAAGAAAGAACAAAATGCAAATTGTGATAAGCGACCCAAAAACAGGGAAGGCGTATAAGGTAGAGGGCAAGGATACAGAAGCAAGTGCTCTGTTCATTGGTAAACGAATAGGAGACGCGGTGGATGCTGATATTTTAGGCTTAGGTGGATATGTATTGGAAATAACTGGCGGTTCGGATAAAGAAGGTATGCCGATGCGAAGAGATGTATCCGGAACTGCGAGAAAAAGGATTTTAATAACTTCTCCACCTGGTTACAGACCAAAAGAGAAGGGCAAAAGGAGAAGGAAGTCGGTCAGAGGTAACGAAATATCAACGGAAATATCGCAGATAAATGTAAAGATAAAGGAGTATGGGACGAAGCCGATTGAGGTGCTATTGGGAAAAACTGAAAACTGAATTTGACGGAAAAGGCTGTGGATGAGGTTATCCTAACGCCATAAAATCTTCCTCGCCGCTTTCTCCACCTCTACTCTGTACTTTTCAAGCGTATAGACTCCCAGTTTATAATTTTCGTGGAATGCTCGACTGAGTATTGACACGAGCGAAGAAACTTCCCGTAAACTCCTTAATTCTCGCACACTCTGCCTACGACCCCGCAAGCCCTGTAAGACAACTTTTGCCGCACCTTCTTTTAACTCCACTTCTTTTTCCCCTTGAAAATCCAATAAGACATATTTCTCATCTACGCCTGCTCGTCTGCTTATTTCCGCTTCTATTTCTCTACTTCGATTTTCTTCACCCAATTGCACTGCTACACCTTCGCTCAGTTCATTTATGCCTGTATATATCGCGCGTTTAAATAATCTTCTCTCGTTTATTCGCTCCATTATCTCTTTTGGATAGCCCTTTGCATTCCGCAGCGTAACATTTATCTCGGAATCGTCCATTTCTCTTAATGCCCATACGTAGTCCTCAGACTTGGATTCGATGAAATACTCAATGGCTTTCGAAAACATCAACTGCGCTATCCTGCTGGTATGATGATTATAAACCGTAGGATACATCAAGAATCGCGAAAAGAGCAGATATTCCGCGGGTAATATCCCTTTTTCAGTTATAACCAGACTTCCATCGAAGAAACCCAGTCCCTGAATAAGTCTTATATTGTCAACAACGCCATATGCCACGCCGGTATAATACGAATCGCGGACTAAATAATCCATCTTGTCAACGTCGATTTCGCCGTTTAAAATCCGTGAAAAATCCCGGTCATCGTTATCCCTCGTCTTTTCTCCTTTTATATACCTGGTTATCTTCCTCCTGTCCAAACGGTATTCTTCCATGACTTCTGCAATGGTTTTAGTGGATGATTCAGCATTTTTTTTGAAAAGTATATCCTCTATGTCTTCATGGCTTTTCCCGGTGAACTTTTTTATCAGTGGCTCAGTCACATGGGAATAAGGACCATGTCCAACGTCGTGGATCAAAGAAGCGACAAGAAGTTCCTTCTCTTCTTCTTTCGATGCTCCCAGCGTATCAAGTAGGACGTTCATCAAATGATAAACTCCGAGGGAATGTTCAAACCTCGTATGATTCGCACCCGGATAAACTAAATAAGAGAATCCGAGCTGTCTTATTCTCCTCAACCTCTGCATCTCCACGGTGTCTATTATTGCAATTGCAAGATCGTCTATTTCTATGTATCCGTGTATAGGGTCTCTTATTACTTTGCGCATAAATCTTTTCTAATCTAAAAAGAAAGAGCGGTTTTTACATTTTACCATTTTTATTTTATATTTGCTCCCCCTCTTTTATTTTTATGCTTAACCACAGCCACAGAAGATTACTGTTACTAATAGTATCTCTCGCAATAAGCATCATAACTATAATTGCCCTTTTTTCATTAACCACAACGCTGGAAACCTACGATATTCTTGCTGAGATCCAACCTTTATACCTGTTAGCGGCGATTGGAATGCATTTCGGAGCTTGGATAATGTGGAGTTCGCGACTTAAACTGATGAGCGAATTCGTTGGAGGCGATAAAGATTTGAACTTATTGAAATCGCTGAAAATAACTTTAGCGAGTTACTTCGCAGCCTGCATCACCCCTTCACAATTCGGTGGCGAACCCGTAAGAATTTACCTGCTAAATAAAAACGGGCTTACCGTTGGAGGTGGAACAGCAGTGGTTTTTGGAGAAAGAGCTTTGGATGTCGTAGTTGTCACGATTGGCGCGGCAATAAGTTTTCTGTTATTTAGATCGGTATTCTCCCAGAATACTATTCTATGTGCAGTTTTCACTTTCATCGGTGCTTGTCTTTGCACAGGAGTCGCAATTATAATCTATGGTCTTGCAAAGCCAGAAAAAGCAAAGAAAGTCTTTGACTTCTTGTTTTCAAAGTTAAAACTAAAATACAGAAGACTGGAGGAGATGAAGGAAAAGGTCGGTCACGAGCTGGACAATTTTTTTCATACACTACGGAGATTTCAATGTGAAGGAAAAGTCACTATCGGGCTTGCTTTGCTTTTTACGCTTGCATTCTGGCTCGCTGAGTTTACTATTCCATCGCTCATACTGTTTGGCATCGGTGCAGACCCGGTATGGATATACTCAATCGCGGCACAATTTATCTTGCTTATAATCGTGGCAATTCCTACGACTCCCGGCAGTAGCGGCGTAGCGGAAATCGGTCTCGCATCTCTGTATTCCGCATTGATACCAGCACCTCTATTAGGTGTGTTCACTGTCTTGTGGCGGTTAATCGTATATTACACAAATTTGGTAACGGGGGGCTTTGTCAGTCTAAAAATACTCGGGGAAATGTCCTAAAATTCCAGTTCTCCTGCTATTTTCGTTCCCATATTTATCGTTACCTCGGCTATATCGGCGCAATACTTCGCTATTCTTCCCAAACTCTCCAGGCTAGAAAGAATGTGTATTTTATCCGTAATACTCAGCTCTTCTGCCAAAACTCGCTCATTTATTCCTTCTAACTTATCTATTAGTCCATTCGCCTCCCTTATCGTTTCATTCGCTTCTTTCATATCCAGATTTGATAAGGAAGCCAGGGTCTTGGTGAAGATATTTTCAGCACGAAGACCGATTTCCTTTATGCCCTCCGTGCTATGAACTCCCAGAGATGCAGGTACAGATACAGGACTTTTCGAATTCTTTGCGATGTTCTCCACATGGTCGCCTATTCTCTCCATGCTCTTCACTATTATCCTGTATCCCAGGCTATCGCGCTGCCTACCCACGCCTATCTTCTTTGCGAGTTCGGGATCACTCATCGCAGCCTTTAGCTGCCTTACGATCAGCAAATAAAATCGGTCTATCTCGTTATCTCGCTCTATAACATCCTCCGCAAGGTTCAGGTCACCATTTTCCAGTGCAGAGATCGCATCTCCATGCATTGATAATATTATCTCAGACATACTCCGTATTGCATCCCTGAGCGTGAAGTCCTCGTATTTCAAAAAGCTTTGGAGTACTATTTCCTTTGACGACTCTCCAACGACCTCCATACCTATCAGCCTCTTTCTTACCTCCTCCTTTATCCGCTTCCTTTCCTCAGCCTCGAAGCCGCTGGGTGATAAAAGCTTTATAAGGTCATATCCGACGAGGTAATGAGCGATAAGATACCTGAAGTTGTCTTCAAAGCTTTCAAGCTCCGAGAATTCGAGTTCAGTAGATTTTATCTGCTTTCCTTCCTTCTTCTCAGGTGTTATAAGGAGAGAATTGTCCGCGCGTTGAATCAAAGTTAATTCATCTCCCTGCTTTATGCCCGCTTCTCTCGCCCACTTTATAGGTAAAGATATGGTGAGTGTAGAACCTCCTGTGAGCTGTATTTTTCTCTTCTCCTCTTTCATCTTATAATTCTATATATTGTAAATATAATTATATAAAAACCTGGGCGAGGCATTTCATTTTTATAAAATCAATTCTTATGTATTAAAGGGGATTAAAAATGGAAGAAAGAGGGGACTATATTCCAAGATACGAGTATGAACGGTTAGAGAGTGATTATAGGCGGTTGATGAGGAAATACGAGGAGACTGAAGCGTATAAATCTGATTTGGAAAAACTTGTGTCAAAATCAAGATCGCCGCCTTTGGACTGCGGATTCGTAGTGGAGAAGACGGAAGAGGGTGCCATTGTGAATTTGAATGGTGCATTAAAAGCTTTACCTTACGGAACGCTTACGGAGAGAGAAATAGAGGAGCTGGAGGAAGGTAAATATGTCTTCATCGGGCGCATCCCCGACAGAAATAACCCCAGTGGATTCACCATAGGCATCACAAAGGTGTATGATAGGATGGTGGATTTAGAGGTAGGAGAGATAGAGGAATTGAGGAAGGACGACGATGGTTGGGTTGGAGAAATATCAACCGGGAAAGGACGTGGTAGGCTATACAAAAGGCTAAGCGAAGAAGAAAGGGAAATGGTAAAAGAGGGAATGAAAGTGGGGCTTCTTCCAGGCACGTTTGACATAAAGAAGTGTTACAAGGCAAAAGAAATCTCTCGCTACGAAGTAACAAAGAATCCCGGGGTAAGTTTTAATGACATAGGTGGCTTAAAGGAGATAAAACAGGAATTAATCAAGAGTATTATCCTTCCGATGATAAACCCCGATGATTACTCAAAATATGGAGAATGCTCTCGAAGAATATTAATGTATGGTCCTCCAGGCTGCGGGAAAACGATGTGTGCAAAGGCACTGGCATCTGCATTACCAAATTGTGAATTTGTGAAGGTAGGCGCCGGAGAACTTTTCAGCATGTGGCTTGGGGAATCGGAGAAGAATGTGCGAATGGTGTTCGAGGCAGCGAATGCCAAATTGGAAGAGGGAGAAAATGACTATGGTGTAATCTTCTTTGACGAGATAGATGCGTTAGCACAGGAAAGGGGGATGTACACAGGCTCTTCCGGAGCACCGGAGAGAGTGACCGGGCAACTGCTGGACCTGTTGGAAGGTTTCCATGCGCTGCATCCACACCTTACGGTGGTGGGAGCAACGAATAGACTGTACCTCATAGATTCCGCATTCAGAGCGAGATTTGACAAGATAATTGAAGTTCCAAAGCCGGATAAAGAAGCTGCGTATTCCATTGCTTCTCTCTATGCAAAAAAGATTCCCATTGACTCCTACCTGATAAAAGAAGAAGGAGGAGAAGAGGCGGCGAGGTCGTATCTAGTGAAGGAGATTGTTGACTACATGTGCAGTGATAAGTACGTTGAGACAGAAATAGGGAGAATAAAAAGGGCAGATACGATAACTGGGAGGTTTATAGCGCAGATATTCAACTATGCGAGGGACAAGGCATTAGAGGAGAGGACACTGTTGATGCTTAAAAAAGGAATCATCAACAACGAGGATATGAGGAGAATGTGGGATAAGGAGGGAATTGCAGCGATATTAGACGCAGGAAGCAAGACGGAAGAGCTGCAGAAGCGGTACAAACGTGTAGAAGAAATAGGAGTGAACATGAAGCACCTGAAAGAAGGCTTTGACAAGTTTGTGCAGCGACGAGCAGAGGAGATATTAGCATCTGGATTTGAGGGAATGCAAGAAGAAGAAGAAACAGGAATGCATTTTTAAAAAATGGGGGACGATTTGAACAAATGGCAGGGGGTAGAGCATGAATTTAGGGTGGGTATAAGTTCAGAATCCCCCGGCTTGTACAGATATGCGAGATTTTATCATGTAGATGAAGTAATTCACGCACTTGAAAATTATACCTTTTTTGATGGGACGGACGCAATATGTTCGAAATTACGGAGGAGGAACGACGGCTTTTTGAGAAATGGCTCCCGGATTTACATTTGCACCGGCGGTCACCTGGAGATAGCCACGCCTGAATGCAGAAACGCCTTCGAGGTGCTGAAATATGATAAGGCGGCGGAGTTATACATGCAGATAGGAGTAGAGAAAGCAAATGAAAGATACAGGAAGAAGTTCAGGAAAAGTGGGAATAGCTCCGCGTACATCCAATGCTGGAAGGCAAATGTGGAGATAGACAAGAGATATAGCAGGGGTACGCATGAATCCTACCTGGTAGAGAGGAGGAAATTTGTAGGTAAGGAGATTTTACTCATACCATTTTTAGTGCTTCGGAAGATATTCTTTGGCGCTGGAGGATTTATAGCAGAGAAAGAAGGGTTGAAATATGTGATTTCACCTAAAGCGATGGTATCTAAGCGGGTTCTCACGGAATCACCTTCACAGTGGCCGATCTTATCTACACGTGACGAGCCATTGAGTACAAAGGATAAATACCGTGTGCATATTACATCGGGTGAGGGGGTTCGATCTGAGGTTACGCGGCTGCTCAATAATGCTCTCACATCCTATGTATTAGAGGCAATAGAAACCGAGAAGCTCGCACATGTAGAGGACATCTGGAATCCACTTCAAACATTTAAAGACATCTCGGCGAATATCGAGGGTGATTGGCGGATAAAGTTAGCGAATGGGAGAACAGAGTTAGCGATTGATTACCTGGAGGCGAGTTATCTTCCGGTGATAGAGGATTTGTTTGAGGAACGAGAGGTATCTTACTGGGACAAATACGTTCTGGAGACGTTCAAGAGGCTTTGTGATAAGTTCAGGCAGGGACTGCTTGAGGACCCATACGTGGTGCGGCGTTTAGAATGGGTGATGAAATTATGGGTGATAAAGAACGAAATAGATGATTTTGAATATGAATACACATCACAGGGTAAATTTGATTACCGGAGCATCTTTATGATGGATGAGCAAGCGGAGAAAGAGATAGCGGCTTCCTTTGATTTTACCAATCTCTGTGATTATGACTTATATGAGCGCGTTGCGGATAGGATTGGGGTGGAGCGAGTGCTAACGGAAGAGGAGATAGGGGAAGCGTTGTTGTTTCCACCGAAGAATTCCAGAGCAGAGCTGAGGGTGAGACTCGCATCAGAGTTTGAAAATGCGGCACTGAGCTGGAATAAAATAACGATAAATCGTGAGCCTAAGATAAAGATAGATATGGGCAGACCAAGTGGAGAGGAATATTCAAGGCTTTTTGAAAGATATCCGGAACTTGCGAGGATGCCGAGTGCGGTGGTAGTGTTTTTACGAGAGAGGAGAAGAGGCGAAGCGACAAGGCAAGTTCTTGTGCGACTCCTGGCAGAGGAAGAGGACATAAGGGGTTGGGAGGAGGAGATAAGCCGTGAAATAAGGAACAGAATTGTCAGAAATCCTTATTTGGACTATTTGTTGTATTCCAATAACAAAACTTATAGATTTGATGAATTGGATGGATGGACGGAGGAGAGAATAGAGGAGCAGGTAGAAGAGATAAGCAGGGCGGAGAAGAGGGGTAAAGAAGAGGAAGAAGAAATATAACTGCATAATGAGGAAGGGAGTTGGGACCGGGACAGAGGGAAAGATAAGAGGGGTGGAGCAGGAATATCCAGTGAGTGCAAAGGCGGGTTTAAATCCTTCCCTGCTCGTTAACGCAGCAATTCAAGGTTTAAAAAGAAGAAGATTTTCACGCGATGTGAAGTGGGACACCACCACCGAAGTATCGCAGGAAGCGCGCGAATCGAGAATAACATCATCATTTGGTGAGAATGGCTGCCGGATTTATAACGATATGGGACATCTTGAAATATCTACGCCTTCATACAATAACCCCTTCGATGCCGTGGCATACGATAAAGCATCAGAGATATATGCTTTTATAGGGTCAAGAGAGGCGAGTCGGACTTTAAAGAAAAAAGTGACTATACATAAAAATAATGTCGCCAATTTTTTCACTCGCGCTGCTATAAGCAGTGCCACAGGCGGTAGTTTACGCATAGGAAAAGGGGAAAAAGTACAGACCAATACATACGCTACACATGGGAATATAATAACAAAAAGGGAAGCATGTGAGGATTGGAGCCGTGTAGAGAAAGCGCTAATACCCTGGGTTGTTACAAGAATATTATTCACAGGAGCGGGGGATGTCGTTTCCGGGAAGACCATCGGAAAAGAGGGAGTGAAGTTCGTTATTTCGCCAAGAGCGATGTTTGTTGTTCAAAAATCTTCTCTTTCCACCACCGTTGGCAGGGGTATCTTAAACACGAGAGACCAGCCACATGCCGCACGTAAATACTGGCGACTACACGATATACATTACGAAGCACTTCGTTCCGAATACGCAATTTTCTTGCGTGATATTGCGCAAGCAATGGTAATTTGTGCATTTGAATTGGGGTTCCTGGATGATGCACCGGAGATAGAGGACCCGGTGAGGACAATCAAGGAAATATCATTGGATACACAGGAATGCGAGTGGAAGATAAAATTAAAGAACGGCGGGAAGACAGATGCTGTTTCCATTCTTCTATTTTATCTCGAAGCAATAGAGAAGATGTACGAAGAAAAGGTCGTAGAAGGGGAATGGGATAAAAAAGGGAGAAAATGTTTAAAGGAAGTGATAGAGAAACTGGAAGCGCGGCATGTGGAAGAATGCGTGGATGGGATAGACTGGGTAACGAAATTGGCATTGCTTGTGAACTACGAGCCGAAAAGCGCTTCTGAAGGAATAAGCATCTGTAACCAATATGCATTGCTGGATGAAAGTGTAATGTATTACATCGGGGATAGTGATGAAAGTCTAAAAGGCAGTTGTCTTTTCAATCCGAAGGAGTCGCAGGCATTTGCAAAGCGCGAATTACCGGAAGTTGAGTGGTCTTCCTTGTCAGATAGAGTAAAATACGCGTTGAGTAATGCACCGGAGCAGACGAGAGATTTTTTCAAAGCTGAGCTATTGAGAAGGTATGGATCGCATGTGAAGTGTGTTAGCTGGTCAACGATGGTACTTAATGAGGCGAAAATAATGCTGGACGAGCCGTTTATGTTAAATAAGGAAGAGATGTGGGCGGGAATGGTAGAGGGAAGAGAAATAGAGGAACTTTTATCGGTAGCGAAAAGGTTATATCCTGATAAGGTAATTTATTAAAAAAGTTTGATCAAAGAAAAAAATAAAAGATAACAAGGGGGTTGAGTCAAAGTGGTTGTGGATGTAATGGTTTTTGAAGGAATAGAAGAGGAAGAAGAGGAAATAGAAGAGGAAGAGGGGTATGTAAAAGAGGAAGAGAAGGAGTACGGCGGTGTAGAGAAAGAAAAAGAGATGGCAACTATAATGGAGCGATTGAAGAAACGAGAGAAGAAGGAGAAAGCCGCCGACCTGGTAAGCAAGTTGAGAGGAAAGAAGAAGGTGAATAAGAAGATAATGCCTTATGAGATATATGCGACTTCGGGGGAGTGAATGCTCAAATACAATCTGCTCCACCAACTTCCGATATAGGGTAAAGAGCCGGTAACGAAACAAAACGAGCCAGAGTAAAAAGATATCGAGTTTGTGTAACAGGAAGAGCTTAAACCCCTTTTTACTGCAACAAGTATATAATAAAAGGTTTTTAAGGCATTGTAATCAAACATAAAACATGGTTGTAATAGGAATAGAAAGTTTGATTCAAAATGAATATTTTCTCTTTGTCTTGATTTTGATAAGCTCCCTTATTCTTGCCAAAGTAGTTCATTTTATCCTTGCAATATACCTTAAGGCATTTGCCATTCGAACAAAGACCGATATTGATGACATCATCTTGAAAATAATTACAAAACCGTTGTGTATTTTCATCGTTTTTGCTGGGTTTTATTTCGCATTGAAATCTCTATCGGTACTCGAAAAGTATTCCACAATGATAAATGGAATGTTTTTTGTTGGTACGGTGTTGTTACTGGCTTTGATGGTATCCCGGATTTTTGGCGTGCTGATAGGACAATGGCTGAGGGTGCAGAAGAAATATGAAAAGATGCCGAAATTGATGGGTAACGTAGTTGCGGTTGTTATCTATTTAATGGCTTTTTTAATGATTCTGGACCATTTTGAGATAGAAATAACTCCTTTATTTGCTGCTTTTGGGTTAGGAGGTTTAGTTGTTGCACTGGCTCTTCAAAACACGCTATCGAACCTCTTCGCGGGATTACATATTATTTCTGATCAGCCAATAAACGTTGGCGATTATATAGAGATAGAAGGGGGTATATCAGGATATGTAGAAGATATTGGCTGGCGGTCCACGAGGGTTCGAACTCTGCCAAATACGCTGGTCATTGTCCCAAATGCAAAACTCGCAGAGAGCATAATCGTAAATAACTCGTTGCCGGTGCTGGAGATGGCGGCGGTAGTTCAGTGTGGTGTTGCTTATGGCTCGGATTTGGAAAAAGTGGAGCGAGTTACGATTGATGTAGCAAAGCACGTACAGGAAACCGTTCCGGGAGCGATTAAAACCTTTGAGCCCTTCATCAGGTACCATACTTTCGGAGATTCAAACATAAACTTCTCGGTTATTTTGCGCGTGGAGGAACCCGTGGCTAAATACGTGGTTATGCATGAATTTATAAAGGCGTTAAAGGAGCGATACGATAAAGAAGGGATTGAAATATCGTGGCCTGTGAGGAAAATATACTATGCGAAATAAAAGAAATGACTGAAAAAAGCATAGAAGAGATAAATGAAAAAATTGTGGATGGAAGTGTTCATGTAGTGACAGCAGATAGAATGAGTGAGATAGTAAGCGAGTTAGGAGTAGAAGAAGCGGCGAAGGAAGTGGATGTTGTAACCACCGGGACTTTTGGTCCCATGTGCTCATCAGGGGTGTTCATCAACTTTGGGCATGCTGACCCACCAATAAAAATGAAGCGAATATGGCTTAACGATGTAGAGGCGTATACCGGAATTGCCGCGGTGGATGCCTATTTAGGGGCAACACAACCACCAGAGGATAAAGGAGCCGAATATGGCGGTGGGTATGTGATAGAAGATTTAGTAGCAGAAAAGTCCGTAGAAATGAAGGCTATCGGCTACGGCACGGATTGTTATCCCCGTAGAGAAATAGAAACAATAATTACACTTGAAGACCTAAATCAGGCGGTGATGCTAAATCCAAGGAATGCATCTCAAAGGTATGCAGTTGCGACAAACTCCACGGACAGAACATTGTACACCTATATGGGCACGCTGCTTCCCAATTTCCGGAATGCGAATTATTGTGGTGCGGGCGTTCTTTCTCCCCTTTTTAACGACCCTGACTTCGAGACCATAGGAGTCGGAACAAGGATTTTTCTTTGTGGCGCAAAGGGGTATGTAGTAGGAGCTGGGACGCAACACAACCCTGTTAACCGTTTTGGAACATTAATGCTCGCCGGGAACCTGAAGGAAATGCGTGCGAAATATCTCAAAGGTGCTACCTTCTATGGCTATGGTGTGACTCTGTATGTCGGCATCGGGATACCGATACCGGTGCTGAATGAAGGAATAGCGAAGAAAACAGGAATAAGTGATGGGGATATAGTAACAGAGGTGTTTGATTATGGAGTTGGGAGGAGAGAACGACCTGTATTGAGAAAAGTTACATATGAGGAGTTAAAATCAGGACTGATAGAGATAGGAGGGAAGGAAGTGCCTACATCGCCTCTTTCCAGTTTTTATATGGCAAAGAAAATTGCTGAAGAGTTGAAAATAGAAGTAGAGACCGGAAAGTTTTTATTGTCGCTGCCGGTAGAGAGACTGCGAACAGATACCATGTTCAGACCGATGAAACAGACGAAGGACCTACCCCTGGTAAAGGATGTGATGACAAGAGAAGCGAAGACGATAAGCGAAAGAGCGAGCATAGCAGATGCGGCGAAATTGATTATGGAAACGCAGTTTACGCATATCCCGGTCATATCAGAAGAGCGCAAACTTGTAGGAATAGTAACCGCCTGTGATATATGAACGGCGGTGGCGAAGCGACACAGGGGATTGACAGAGATAATGACAAAAAAGGTGATAACAACAGATTCAAATGAGCCTCTCGAACTGGCGATTAGAAAATTGGAGAAATATAACATTTCCGCATTACCCGTGATAGACGAGAATAGAAGAGTTATCGGGATGTTGACGAGCGATGAGATAAGTAAATTGATAGGGAAGAGGAAGAGATGGCAATGGAAACTAAAAATTTAAAAGCTGAATTATTATGCCTGGGTGCAAGGGTATCGGGTTTAGATAAAGGCAGAAAAGCGGGTGCAGGGCCCGCTGCTGGTGGGATGTTTCTTTTTGGAGGCAGGGTAGCGAACGTTCCTACGCAGAGCTGGTTTGTATCTGCATCTCCATACAGCGTTGAAGCCGAAAACGAGAATGTAGATGGAAGATATGCAATAAAAAGAAATGGAGAAAGAATTATTGAGGTGAAGTTCCCACATGCAAAGTTTCATGCTCTTAAGACAAAAAAGGGCATACCATACAATAAAATCGCACTTCTGCACGGCGCTGATTGCTTAGCTACTACCACAATACAAACTTGTGTGTACTGGAACACGCCTAAGCGGTGTAAGTTCTGCGCAATTGAACTGTCGCTGCAGAATGATGCGACAATAGCGAGGAAGAAACCGGAGGACCTTGCTGAGGTTGCGATTGCGGCGAAAAAAATGGACCATGTAACGCATGTGACGCTTACCACAGGCACAACAGCTACTCCAGATAAGGGAATAAATTACCTTGCGGAAACGGCGAGAGCGATAAAAGAAGCAACTGGGTTACCTATTCATGCTCAATTTGAACCGCCGAAGGAGCTCAGTATGATAGATGCCCTTTACGATTCGGTTGATACGGTGGGCATACATGTAGAGAGCTTTGACAGAGAGGTGTTGAAAGAAGTGGCTCCGTGCAAGGTGGAGATACCGTTTCAGCATTATGTGAACGCGTGGAAGCGGAGTGTCGATATTTTTGGATATTGTCAGGTCAGCAGTTATGTGATTGCAGGACTTGGCGAGAACAATGAATCTATCATAGAGGGCAGTAAGTTATTGGCTGAGCTTGGTGTTTATCCGTTCATCGTGCCTTTGCGTCCTATTCCGGGGTCGCTACTCGAAAATGAGAAGCCTCCAAGTCCAGATAGGATGCGTTATATATATGAAGCGGTAGCAGAGATATTGCATGATGGAGGAATAAGCTGGAGGAAGAACAAGGCAGGATGTGTGCGTTGTCGCGCTTGTTCAGCGTTGCCGGATTTCGAATAAACAGAAAATTTTAAATAGGAAGTGAAGAATAAAAAGAAAATGGAGGTGAAAAAGCTAAAAAATGAATGAAAAGAGAGGGAAAGAAGAGGGAAGACGACAAAAAGCGATAATAGGTATTTTGCTGGCAGCAGTAATGCTTGCTTCGGTGTTAGCTGCGACGATGCCATCTCTGGAGGGAAGACCAGCCAATGACCAGATTGGCACCAAGGATTTCGCTTATGGAAGCGAAGTTACCATAACAGATGTAAAACCCGGAGAGTTTTATCCTGGACAGACAAAAGAAGTTGTTTTGAAAGTGAGAAGCACATGTGGGGGTGCGAGAGCTGTCAAGTTAACGTTTGAAAGCACAAGAAACATATCTGTTATAGGACCCGCAGTAGCAGAAATAGATACGTTAAATCCCTGGCATGAGAAGAAGGTAAAAATCACGGTTCATGTGAAAGAAGGAACTCCTGTTGGTATTCATTCCCTACCGGTTATCTGTTCGTGGGAAGAATATAGCCCTTTTAATTTCCCAGTGGGCTATGCCACTAAGCATAGAGGACCAGAGAGATTAGAAATAAACTTCAACATCATTGCAGAAATTTCCATTTCTACGGACAAGAAAGAATATTCTCCTGGTGATATGATCATAGCAACCATTCATCTCTCAAATCCAACGGGTAACGCTCAAAACATGCTGTTTAAATGGTATTTCGGAATACCGGATAACAACAGTTGGTCGCGGTTAGAGCAGACAATGATAAATATGTCGGCTAACTATGACGAGACACTTAAGATTTCAATTCCGGTGGAAGACTGGGGAAATGAAAGCTTCTGTGGATGCTACGTCATTTCGTTGACGAATGCGACAACCCAAAAAGTAGTAAGCACAGGATCTACAACCTGGATTTACACACCAAGTGCTTAGCGTAAAGGCAAAGCCGCGGTAGAAATCGCAAAAGGAATAAAAAGGGGTAATATATAATATACCGAGAAAAGATGGCGAAAAAGAAAAGAGTGAACAGGAAGAAGGAAGAAAGTAGTGGAAGGTGGCAGAGAGCGATAATAGGCATATTAATGGCGTTGATAATGGTTGGCTCGGTGATTGCCATAATTTTTCAGTTTTGAATAACGGTATTTGTTCATTCAGCAAGCCACCAGAAGGAACTTAAATTAAAAATATCTTCCCAACGCCTCTCACCAAGAACGACCTCGAACTCCATAGCGGATATAACAGGCTTCACGAAATGAACAAAATCCTCCGCCAGCCTTGGACATGCAGTATTCACAAAGGCGTCCACGTCGAACCCGAGCAATTTGTCCTCTCTTATCTCGTCCATAGCAATTAAATAAGCATTTAGCCCCTTTTCTATTGCTTTTCTCCTTAACGAAATCGCTTCGTTTAAATTAAATTGACCGCTTTTCATACCCACGATGATTCCAAAGGACTTAGCATCCAACGCTCGTGCTATCGCAATATACCTCTTTTT
>QMVO01000001.1 GCA_003661125.1 Methanosarcinales archaeon | reverse complement strand
GTGTTCTAATGTTACACTTTATCTTTTATATTTTTCTTTTATATATTTTTCGGCATTCTTATACATTTTTATGTGCATGGATTTTTATAGGCTTGTACATTTTCTTGTATAACTTCATTCTATTAGTTCGATCGTTGCACCTTCCGGTTCACTTGAAAATGTCACGATATAGACACCAATTTCCTTGAGGAACATCATAGCAAGCTCTTTTAAAATAGTGCATTCACGCCACGACCAACAATCGAACACGCAATAGTTGTTATCAGAATAGCCATACGGGCATGTATTCTCCCACAGTGGTCTATGCGCTTCAGCATAGTCAGCACCCGCTATCGCCTTAGCCTTGTTGTTTGTGTATTCATCGACAGAATGCGAAACGATATAGTCTGCACTTTTCTCTGCACAGCTTTCGAGTGTATGATGCAGTTCGTGTTGCAAAGCTTTCGATAGTTTTAGCACACCGCAGTTGTTATGTACAGCAAACGAGTCTTGAAAACAACCGACAAATACTGAAGGCTCATACCAGTTATTTCCAATACCGAAACATCCTCCTGCAAGCCCCCACGGTGTACGATAGCCAGTTGAAAAACAATCTAATATAAGTAAGCGAAGCGCGCCTGTACGCGGCAACTCATCCAACTCTTTGAAATAATCCCATTCTTCTGTGTTCTTCTCGTCGTTATACCATGTGAAAAAATTCGATTTCTTAACGATATATTCAGGCTGGTATTTCAGCTTATCTATTGGTATGAAGATTGTGTGCAGCCACTCCCACGCTTTTTTACAATTTGCGATAGTGTTATCATCAGGCGAACATATCTTCACTTTTACAGGGACAACTATCTCATTCATGAATATGTTTTTATTATCAAAGCAGATAAATAATATTATGTGCGCAAAGTATACCAAAAAAGGGATAATAAGTGAAGAGTGGCTTGCTGAGGAAATAACCAAAGCAGAAGGCAAGAAAGAGAGTGTCAACATCGCACAAGTAAAAGAAGTGCTGCGGATAACACTTGATATACTCGCATCGCTTGAAGAAGACGACATCTCACTGCTCTTGAAGAAACACAGAAGAGAGTAGAACTGCCTTTCATAGTACACGGGCGAAGGAGACACACCTACTTGTAGGTGTGAGGAATTCGCCCTCTCTCACCTCTTTTGTTTTTAATATTAAGGTTTTATATATAAAAAACCTATATGAACATGATGGAAGCGATAAAGACGGTAGTATGTAAGCTGCGCGAGATGGAAGAGGAAGCGGAGAAGATAAGGGAGACTGCAATAGCTTTCAGAGATGCCTGTAACTATATCAGCGAGGTTGCTTTTACCAAGAGGTGTTTCAACTCCGTCGCATTGCACCATTTCACTTACAGAACGGTAAGAGAGCGCTACAAACTCCCTGCGAATCTCGCAGTCCGGGCGCGTGACCGCGTAGCGAAATCGTATAAACAGAACCGGCACAGGCAACACAAGTTTAGACAGCTTAGTATGGATCTGGATAAGAAACTCTTTACTCTGCTCAGGAACAATGGCGATTTCAGAATCTCTATTGCTACCCTTCATGGACGCGTGAAACTCGCACTTGACATAGGCGATTATCAGCGACAGCTCCTGAATAATCCCGTAAGAGATGCCAAGATTACTTTCAGAGATGATGACATCTATGTCCATATCACCGTCAGATACGAGCTTCCTGATCCTGAAGGGAGCAATTATGTGGGTGTGGACATCGGCGAACGAAATATTCTTGTCGCTTCCAACGGATTTAAACGAAAAGGGGGTGATATAAAAGCGAAGAGGGAACATTATAGGAAACAGAGGCAAACACTCCAGAAAATAGGCACTTCCTCTGCGAAGAGGAAGCTTAAACGGCTTAGTGGTAAGGAGAATCGATGGGCAAATACCGTCTTGCACCAGATAAGCAGAGAATTCGTTGACAGCCTCAAGGAAGGCGATGTAGTGGTGCTGGAGGATCTCACGGGCATAAGAGACCGCGTCAAGAGACGGAAGAATGACAGAGCGAACTTCCATAGCTGGGCGTTCAGAAAGCTCAGCACAATGATAGAATACAAATGCTCTGAAAGAGGTATACCCGTTATCCGAGTGGATCCCGCGTATACATCGCAGCATTGTCCAAGATGTGGTGTGATAGACAAGAGGAACAGGAGGACGCAGGCGCTGTTCCGGTGTATCAACTGCGGTTTCCAAGATAATGCGGACCTTGTTGCCTCTATGAACCTGAGTGAGTTGGGAGCGGGCTCCAACTCACAGGGTTGTTGTCAACCAGCCTGAGGCGGGGATGAGTGCGGTGCATGATGATTCACCCGCAAGCCTACCGTTTTAACGGTGGGTAGTTGACTATGTTCGCGCTCTAACTATCGACTCGCGCCCCTGCCTGCCCTTAGATATAACTTTCCTGTCCACTAACCCCTCTGCTACCATACGCTTGATTATTTCACTAAATCTTCTGTATGATAACTCATTTGCGAAGGTCCTGTTATATAGCTCTCTGGTTGCTATTTCGCCCTTCGCTTTGATTTCTTTCAATAGTACTTCTTTATACTTGTCATATCGAAGTACTGCTTTTCTCTTCAGTTCGGGTATCAAGGTACGAGTCAATGTAGCCACTTTATGGTTACCTGTACTGATAGGTAGCTTGCAGCCATATTCTTCCTCAAGTTGTGTTTTGCTGACCACTAACCTTTCTCTCATCTTTCTCAGTATTTGCGACAGATAGTTTTTTATATATGCTGTTTATTTAAAAAATATAGTGTAGCGTGCAATGTCAGAATATACGATCAACCTCAGAACCCTCGAGAATTATATATCAATACCGGTGATACCTTCGCCATCCGACCCCGCCAGCGTTTTCGGTCCAGATGTAGAGGTATGGGAGTATAAGGAAGGTAAGTGGGTTCACGCGACGAACCTAGAATGTTCAAAAGGCTATTATGTATATGTTCCGTGGGGAACTAGAGAGATAACAATAAGCGGAACGGATTGTACAGTAACATTTGATGACTTGCTAACAATTTATAGATCATTAAAGCATGGCGAGTGGGCGCTGGTTGGACCCGGTACAGAACCTATAAACGTGGAAGGTACAGGGTTGGAATGGCATGTACAGGGGTATAACTATGATGAAGGCAGGTTTATTTACACAAATACTTTAGAAGTAGGGAAAGCCTACTGGTTAGAGAGACCTTTAGGGTGTTATGCACCAACACCACACTTTGAGTCAGGCTATGCGATGCTTGAATACTTCGATACAGACAATGATGGATATCTAACGTCTTCAGATCTTGCTAAAGCAGATGAAATGTTTCACCAAGGTAAACTAACAGAGGAAGAGTTCCACTTTATAAGTTCTTTATTTGCGTATCCTAGCTCTGATCCGCGATATGGTAGTATAAATGCAAAATGTCCTGGTGAGATTCTGTGTGATAACAACCCTTATGGGAGCTTATTGCTTGAAACAGGCTGTGAGCTAATCCTTTACTATGACAAGAATAATGATGGGGTAATAGATGTTAACGAGCTAGATGCTTGCCATAAGGATTGGGTCAATGGCAAAATAGCCGAACCTGAATTTGATTATGTTGGTGAGGCATACTATCGCAAATCAATTAACAAACTCTGTCCGGGATGTTATAAAGGCAAGAAAAAGGTGACTTTTATCGCAAAAGACAATAATGGTACAGAAATATCAGGCGTTGAAATTCGTGTGGATGGTGCACTAAAAGGAACAACATGATGCTTCTATGCTCAATGATGAAACAGTTTTGGAACGCGATGAGAACGGCAACCCAACGAAAATACACGGGTATGCATGTGGCGAATCCTGTGTTAGCTATAGCCCACCAGATGGCTGGAAAGTTGTATCGTGCGGCTATGCCCCTGTGGGTTCGCATGGATGTTGTCAGTTTTGCGTTGTTATCGAGCTTGTCCTCGCTAAAGAAGGGGGAGGTGGTGGCACACCGCAAAATGTACCAATTACTTTCATCGTCCATGACGAATCAGGTGTAGAACTAGCAGATGTTAGCGTTTATATTAACGGTGAACTAATAGGAGAAACAGGATGAAAAGCATGAAGATAATCCTCGCCGGAGAAAGCTTATTAGACTTACACACAATCGAACCGGATGACTATGTAAAAGCTTCATTTTATGTTGAGAACAATGGTGACACGAGCTCGCGATATTGGGTAAAACTGTATTTAGATGGTAACCTCTATCGTCAATATCAATCAACCGCACTTGCTCCCGGCGAGCGTTCAAGCGCATATAATATCCATGTAAGTTCAGATATCCACGGTAGTCATACAGTGTTAGTTGAAGTAAATCCTTTTGATACTCCTGTGACGGATTCGGTAACAGATACTTTTACTGTTGCTGAAATACCGAAGATAACGAAACAGGAATTTTATGACAACTTAATGGCTAAGTTAGGTGAGGGAGGTACAATAAATGAGGCAGTTATACCAGAAGAATATGGCGATAGTAGTGGCAATCAAGATAAATGGTGCAAGCCGCCTACAGCTTCTTATATCGGATGGTGGTCTTCGAAGCTATACAAACACAAGAAAGTTCTAATAGCAATATTATTAGCAGATGGGTGTAGCAATCCGCCTGACAATGTAGATTGCATATATTTTACAGACTGGGCTACTTATTACACATGGAACGAGCTTCCAGAAGAAATAGTAACCGAAGCGCTGAATGCGCTTCCGGTGACTGGTAGTAGCAAAGCAGTTTTTGATACCGGCGAATCGAGCAGCCCATATCCAAGTATCTCAGGCGTGTTCAAAGGCAAGCTAACGATAAGAGGGACAGGGTATCTGAAGATAACGGCCATAAAAACACGTGCGTGTTCTGATGCGACTGCGCAGGTAACTTCGTGGTCAATTTCGCCGGGCAAAGGCAATGAGATAAAACGAGGTGCCGAGGAGTACAACATAGAAGTCCACTTGTCGGGTTATCCACAGATGTTCCATGATGTAGAAACAATAGAAAATAGCGATGGTAAGCTAACGTTTGTATCGTTTACGGATGCTAATAACAATACGCATAGCGATTTGATTCCTTCATTGATTATTGAAGGTGAGACATTGCCTGAACTGACCTGTAGCGCGCCAACTCCTTCGTTTGCAAACGGTTGTGAGTTATTACTGTCCTATGATAAGGACAGTAATGGTAAAATTGATATAACTGATATGGGTATTGCATGGAACGACTATCACGAAAAAAAGATAACTATACGCGAAGTAGATTTCCTTTGGGCTGCATGGGAAAAGAACTCGATAAATGCAAAATGCCCTGAATGTTTCAGTCCCAGTAAAGTATCAATCACTTTTGTTACGAAAGCTGAAGATGGTAGTGAGTTACGCGAGGTAAAGCTTTATATAGATGGAGACCTAAAAGGAGAAACAATGCCATCACTTACTATTGAGCTTGAGCCCGGTAAGACAGTGCATGTGAAGTTAGTTAAGGAAGGCTATCGCACTGTGGAATTCGATTATACAGTGCCTAATACTGCCACTACCGTAACGAAGACGCTAGTAGCTAAAAAGCCCGACTTTAGGTTTACAAACGCGGCTGTAATAACGGGTGGTGATATACACCCTGGGGATACTATACAGTTGAGCGTAACAATTAAGAATGTTGGTGATAAGGCAGATACAGGAAATCTTTTTGTGAAAATAAATACAGACCCGCAGTCACGTTACAAGACGTACAGCATATCTGAAATAAAGCCAAATGAAACGAAGACATTTTCTCCGCTATCATTTGCTGTTCCTTCAAATGCTATACCTAATACTTATTCATTAGTGTTCTATATAGCGCCAACATCCACGGGAAAGAGCACAGACGAGAGAACGCTATCAGTAACCATAAAAGCTAAAAACCCAGAATTGAAGATAACTAACGCGTATTACAGCCTAGATGGTGGCAGTAGATGGACAGAAATCACTCGCGGTGGCACAGCTTATATCCCAGTAGGATTAGAGCTTAAATTTAAAGTGCGTATAAGAAATGATGGTGGTATTTCTAAAAAACGTTTTGTATGGGTGAAGAAAGAATATGGATGTGCAGCGGTAGGGACTATTGCCGGAGTAAAAAGCGATAGGGTATTGGATTACCAAGATATAGAGGATATAACATTCGATATTACAAGTATAGAGTCAAACCAGAATTATAGTATCCATGTCAGAGATGGGCGGCTAATGCCCACTTGTCCTTCTGATGATGAGTTCGACTTCTATAATGTTTCACCAACAGTGGAAGTGACTTTCGTCACGAAGGACGAGCAAGGCAATGAACTTAGAGGCGTAGATGTCTATATAGATGGCGTAAAGAAGGGCACGACCTGAACTACCAAAACCTTTTTATATAGTTTAATTTCATAACTATTATTAGGTGTCGCGAAATGGAAGCGATAATATTTTCTGTGGTTGCGGCAATAGTGTTTGCAATGTCCGGGTATTTAAAATCAGCGAAAGATGAAGAATTCGATGTTACGAAGTTTGCGACTACAGTCTTGGTTGGGGCACTCGTTGGTGTGGTCTTATATGTCAAAGGAGCTGTGATAACAGAAGAAGCAGTAGCAACGCAGTTCGCTGCATACGCTGGTATAGTTGTTATTGTGGAGAATGCGCTAAAGGCGGTGATGAGGTGGTTCCAGAATGCATAAGAAGCTATATGCGATAGCCATAGCGCTTTTTTTAGTAGTAGCTTTCGTAGGCAGTGCATCAGCGCAGTTAGTTTATAGTGTCACGATGATGGGCGAGGGCGAATCAGATGCAACATCTTCAGATTCCCTTCAATTGTGTAATGCTTCGATATCGGTGTTATACGATTCATCGTTATCAATAACGAAAGCATCTCAGTTTAGCTATGCCAAATCAGCTATTGTAGATTCGGCAGGGCTAACACTCGCTACTAACTTATCATCGCGCGCAGGCGAGGGCATCATCGCGGGAAGTGCATATATCGAGAACATCGGCGTTGGTAATAGGCTTACTAACGATACATGCCACGCAGTTGTCTCCGGTATAGCAGCGAATAGCGAAGGCGAGATGGATGTTGCAGTATCCATGCAAGTAGTACCATTTTCGTTACAGCACGCGTACTTGATAGAGGGTACGCGCGGTGGAGCAAAGTCTGGCGTCGGTATTGATAATGCTATCTCAAAGTCTACAGTGAGAGCGAATAAATACGCGCTATCAGCTTCAGTTGAGTGGTCTATTCCTGTACCAACGCCCGAAGCGCCCGTACCCGAAACTGGCTTGTCTCACCTATGTGTATGGCAGGATGTTGAACCTCTCCCTCCCATCTTCTCGGAAGAGCAACCGTAATCTATGAAATCAGCTCGTGTGTATCCGTGTGCCGCGCTGTTATCGCGGGGAGACCTCAGAGATGTGCAGTACGCGGCACCTACTACCACACCCATCCCGCGAAAGTTCAGTCTCAGAGATAGTCAATCGCATGTGATTGATCAGGATGGGATGCCTATTTGTGTAGCGTGCGCTATCTGCGCGATTGCAGAATCACGACCTTTCTTTGATGGTGTGGATCTCTCCGAATGTTGGGTCTATGAGCGGCGTGCAAATGCAGGTAGAGGGATGGAACTAAGGGATGCGCTGAAGATTATGAAAAAGCAAGGCACGTGTGTTAATGCTTGCTTCCCTATCTCTAACAAGTGTCTACAAAAAGTATGTTCACCAACGCGTATGAACAAAGAAGCGGAGCAGTATCGTATTGGCAGTTATCATCGCGTTTATTATGATTTGCCAGGCACTATATTTGCAAATAAATTGCCTGTTTTTGCAGCAGTTCCTGTATATGATGCTTCATGGCGCTCTAACGGCAAGATAAAAATGCCGTCGGGTAAGTTCTTGGGTTATCACGCGATTGTTATTACCGGATACGACCTCGATAATAAAGTCTTTGAATTCAAGAATTCGTGGGGAGATGACTGGGGTGATGATGGTTATGGAACACTACCACTGAGCTATCCAATACCAGAGGCATGGATAGTCAAGCCAAAAGAGCATGAACCACAGCCAGAGCCAGAAAAAGCAGTGACTATCACAAGCTATAAGGTAGTAAAGTCGTTCTTTGGCGCTAGGCTAATATTGAATATAGAGTCTTCACAGGAGTTCAAGATGAGTGTCCAGCCGAGTGTATTTCCGTTTCCAAGATATATACACAAAGGTTCGAATACGGTAGCTGTTTATGTGCCGTACAAACTCAATCATGTGACGCATCTCATGCTTATGTTTAAGAGCAGAAGTGGCGCAGAGATAATTTTTGTACGATTGTTTGAAGTCACAGCGAAGCTTAGTTGATGTTGTGTAATAGTTGTTATTTTTCGCTTCTATCGAAATTTTCACGTGTGGGTAATATAATTTATCGTGACAAGGTAGAACATTTTTGCTATGGTAGAAATTTGTGGGTGTGGCGCATGATAGTTATGTAGTTCTTGCGAGATATGCATCTGGTAGGATTTCACTATCTAACTGCCTTATCTCTTCGCTCTCCCAAGGATACCACACGATATTATATTGCTCTCTAAGCGCTTGTGTTATTAACTCATCAGCTTTCCAGTTAGCCGCGCGCTGTAATTCTTTCTGTTGTCGTTTGGACAGCGGTGGTAAATCAATCTTTTCTCGTTTGTGTAGCTTTTCATGTCTTGCCACGCGCGGTTTTTTAGCCTTAGTCTTGAATACTGAGCATATTTGATACCATGTGATATTCCTATCATAATCGAGCCAGTTGTTACGATTGTCTATGATTGCCATAATCTCATCTGCGGTGAATCCCAGCCACTTAAGATACCCCACCATCCATAACCGCTCGTAATGCGTTGGTTCTTCTTTTTGTAATATGTTCATCACTTCGTTATATCGCTTTTCGGGCATTAGTTTTAAGCCTTCAGGCTTAAAAAATAAACGAAGAGCAGGATTAGCCTTTTTCGCAAGCTCTTCTATTTTTTTCATTTTTATTCGTAGAATTTGTTTTTTATTTGTCTCTATGTAAAAAATGGAAGAAGGGAGGACTATAAGTCTATATCATAACCCATCCCCTTTCCGATTATTCATTTTTGCATATAACAGTCCAGCATGAATCGTATCACACCCAGTAGCATAGTTTTTTCTGCATCTCCTTGCGCTATCCTGCCTGCTTCTATTCCCCTCTTCGCAGCTACGAGCTCACCGATTTCTTTACCATAGTCCTCGCATATTTCCAGTAATGTCTTTGCATGTGCTTCTAACTCACCTAAATACTTTTCGTGGACAAATTCTTTATTTTTTTCCATTTTTTCGTTATTTAGTTTTTAAGCAAAAAGAAAAAATAATGGGAAGGGGTAGCTCCCCCTTCTCTTTTTCATAACTATTCGATTGTTATTTCTATCCCTTTACTATCATCACCCTCCTTTTCTTTTATAAGGCTGTTAAACGCTTGCTTTTTCATTGCCACAATGTTGTATCCTAATCGCTCTAACTCTACCTGCTCCTCTGCTCTTTCCTCGTCCTGTGCCAATCTCGTAATAGCATTTGCTACACCGAGCTGTGTAGGTGATTCTTTAGCGAAGTAGTAGAGCAGCTTTTTCTTTCTCTCTTCGCTTATGCTGTAGTGCGAGGCAATGCTGTCAACTACAATTGTTGGCGATTTAACTTTGTTCTCTGCCGCTTCCGAGAATCGCTCCACTGCTCTAACAAACCGCTCGGTATCGAACGCTGCTCTAATCGTATCGCGTACCTCACGCCACAGCACTTCATCTTGCAATCGTAGTGTATCATCAGCCCATATATCACCTTCGCCCCTTCGCCTGCCGATATGCACAGCTTTGAACTGCGCAGACGCTATAAACACATTTTTGCAGCCTATATTCAGTAGTGCGGGCTCTACTTTCATGCTCCCGGCACCCACTTCGCTATTTGACAATATCAATCCCGGTATAACACTGACAGTTCCGTATTCTGTATCTATCTGTCTGATCTCTGCTGGCTGAAAAGCTTTGATATACATATATGTCTCGGTAAGATCACACCTGTGTATCTCCACATCGTGATGCCTGAATTCGTCAAGTGCGCAGAACAGCAAGTCGTAGTTGTCCATAGGTCGGTATCTATCAGATAGGAAAGCTCTAACGCGGTTGTAAAGTATCCGTATCAGTCGCCTTTCGCGTACAGGCATCCATGCATTCACATTTTCTGCGAGCAGTTCTGTTTTGCCTGATTCTCGCATTTTATTGTAGTATTTCACTGGGATGCCGAGCTTTTCAGCGATTTGCGTGTGCGCCCAATCGGTAAGTGGATATGTTTCACCGTTTATGTTCAGTACTGTGTCGTTGTTGCAAGACTCCATCTGGATGTTCTGTGTGTCGACGATTATATCCTTCGAGTTCGCTTTTGCTCGTTCCAACTCTTCAGCTAAACTTTCCAATTCCAATTTCATTTTCTTTTTCCTCTTTTATTTTTCGTTATTTTTCGTTTTTTATTTTTAAACAATCAAAACTACGACATATACATAACTTGGATATATTCATTTCACCCCAATTTTTGATAACAAACAGATAGCTTTATATACCAATTACCATAATATTAGTGGTGATGGGAGATGAGAAAAAGGAGAGTGTTATGGCTGTCGAGGCACGAGCCGCAGGAGAAGCAGATTAAAGAGCTTGAGAAAGTGTTCGGTGGGATAGAGATCGTGCAAGTTTCAAAAACAGTGTCTGGAGCGATGGAGGTTTTGAAGTTGATGCAGGAGAACGAGACAGATGAGTTGGTAGCGGTTCTTCCGATCGGTTTGATAGCAGAATTGACAGAGAAAGGGGTGCATCCGCTTAGGGCAGTAATGAAGCGAGAGCTAAATGAACAAGGCGAAGCGATATTCACGCATGAATACTTTGAGAGAGTCATGCGGGTCGATATCATATCTCATCCGTTAGAGGAAGAGGCAAAAATTTGGAGGGATAAGCGAATATGAGCGAGAAGAAAGAGCCAGTTCGGGTTGGTTCACAGCGGCGTGTAATCCTTCCGCCTTCTCTCCTTGAGGAGATAGGAGCGAAGGAGGGGGATATAGTTCTGGTAAGTGTCACGAAGGCGAAGGTGACAGAAGAGAAGGAAGAAAGATAGAAGAAAAAATAGAGGAGGTGATGTGGAAGATGGAGTTGTTTAAGGTAGAGAAGATGAAAATAAAGAAGATAACGGACACAACAACGAAGCGTGAAGAGAAAGAAGAAGCGCAGAGACGGACTATAAGTTTTGAGTCGGAAGATGTGTCGGTAACACTCAAGGGTAAACCGTGGGTACTTACGGATTTCAGTGTTGGAGATATTGTTGATGTACACATCAGCAAAAGCAAAGAATAAAAAAACAAATAAACTGAAAAAATGAAAGAAGAAAAGAAACTGGATAAGGAAAAAGAAAAGCCAGAGCAACAGCCAATAATAATAGGCAAACCACAAGAAACCAAGGATAAAAGAGTTACAGAAAAGAAAGAAGAACCACAGAAAAGCGTAACACCAAAGAATATAGAGGAGATGGGTGATAACGAATTTGAAAAAACAATGGAAAGAGAGATAGAGATGAACAAGCGAGAGGATGAGCAAGAGTTCCTTAGGCGCATAGGGTTCAAGGAACAGGAGAAGAACGGTAAGACACAGTTTAGCAAGTGGATAGACGAGGGTGTTATTATAGGTATAACATACAATAATGCCAATCCAAACGGGCGTATCTGGGGCTTCCGCGATAATAAACCTATCAATACAGACGAGCTAAAGGAGATGGAAGAATTTAAGCAGTTCAGTAAATTTAGGCTAGGAGAGGTGAAAATGCCAGAACTTCCTGCAGTACCAGCGCCGAGAAGGGAGATACAGACAAAAGCGTTTGAAAAGAGAGGTGGTGTGTATAAGGTAGGTGGTCATGAAGAGCCTGATGCGTGGCTGGTGCAGCAGTGGGCTAACCAAGCAGGAGTTAGCACGGAGATAATAGAAGCGACACAAACAAGAGAATATGCAAAGGCTATTGTACGAGCACGTATGGGCGAACAGTTTGTTGATGAATCCGTGATACATGTTTTTGATACACACAAGGAATCAATAGCACTGGAAATAATAGAGAAGATGGAACGAGAAGGTAAGAAACCGATAGAAGGCTGGGATGATGAAGGAAGGCCTATCCTTTCGCCTGAGGCGAAACGCAAAATCTACGAGCGTTTTCTGCGTTTCAGGATGTTTGCTGTTCGAGATGCGATTACGAAAGCTGCACGGAGAGCGCAATTGAAAATTATGAACAAAGAGTGGCGTGAAGCACCGGAGATAGAAGCGGAAGAAAGAGAAATAAAAATAGTACATAGAGAAGAGTGAGGTGTGATAGAAATGTGGGAAGAATTGGATAAGATAGAAAAGGAGTTGAAGGAGCTAAGAGAGAAGAAGGCAGATCTCTATACCAAAAGGAAGATGCTATTCACAAAGCTAAAGTCAGAGATAATCCTTTTGAGGAAGTATATAGAGCTTGCAGAGAAACAGGTAGGGTCAATCCAAGATACAAATATCATGCTTGAGATAAAACAGATATCAAATGAGATAAATAGGATTTTAGGTTTCTCAAGCCTACCCAGCAGCAATCAGGAAGAGATAGCGCCGATACCGGAGATTGAAGAGGAGATAAAGCAGATTGAAGAAGCTATCGAGAGTAAAACAGCCGAACAATCCTCTATAATCAGGAATAGTTAGGAAGAATGTACACCCCTATGTGATTATAACGATGGATAGAAAAGCATTAGACGCTGTAATAGATAAGCTGATAGAAGATAGAATAATATCGGAAGAACAAGCAGATGCAGCACGCGTATGTCTTGCATGTATAGTAGTACAATCAAGTGATGAAGCAGAGATAAAGAAATTAGCAGATTGTATGCTTTTCGATAGTTATATTGAACGTCTGAAACGGGCACAATATTTCAGTAAAGCAGGTAAGTTAGAACAACCGGTGGATGTCTTAGAATTTTTTCTCATGGTTCTAATCGCAGAAGGCTCGCTAGAACGCAGGATACATCGTGGTACTCCTCTATATCGGCTAACCACGCACGGTAACGCCTTAGCGAAGTTGCGAGTGGGACAAGCGTGGGTAAAAGCGCAGTCACTATTAAACTAAAGAGGCTGATAGTAAGATGATGGATAGAGAAGGGGAACTAAAAAGGAAGAAGGGTAGAAAGGCAAGCGATGTTAAAATAGAAAGGCTTACAGTATCACTGCCTCTACGGTTACTGCAACTTTTTGATTCGGTGATAAAAGAGCAGGGCTATGCAACCAAGTCAGAAGCTATTCGTGATTTGCTCAGGGTTCATATCGAAAAGCACATCTCAGGGCTACGGCACGAAAGAGATACGAAGAAGATGGGTGTGGTAGTGTATATACTACCTGCTGAACACAGTGAACATAAGCAAACACTAATTGCAGAGCTTATGGAGTGTGAAGCGAAATTCAGGGATGTTGCCTGTTCGGTTTCAACAATGATAGATGGTAACAAGATGATGCGGGTTGCAACAGTAAAAGGTAGCGCGAAGCGTATTGCTGAGTTTAAGAACGCGGTAGAGGCGCTAAAGGATGTGACAGTGATAGGTACGTCAGGATGGAGAGTTGGAGAGGCGAAAGTAAATGAAAATCCCTGAACTTTTTGCGGTATTGGCAGAACATTTCATGGAATATGCACCACTCACAGGAAAAGGACTTGTCAGCAAGCAGATTGGCGATTATATCGTTAAGATCACGGCAGACGGAAAGACAAAGGATAAAGATGGATGGGAGATAGAACCATTCACCTTCCATATCTTCAAGAACGGATGGCTTGTAGCAGTTGTTTCACCGAAGGGTGGAGAAGTTATGGTTAACTTCACAACGGAAGAATATTTGATTGAGACATTCAAAGCAGAACTAGTGAAGAACGGAGAGGTAAGATAAGAGGAGGTAGATAGGTTGAACATAAAAGACCAAGTTGTCTCTATCGGGCTTGCAAAAGAGCTGAAAGAGGCTGGTGTGAACTCACCCAGTCTCTTCTACTGGCGAGTATGGAGCGATGAATCAGTCGATCTTGCGATGAAAGATGATGACGATTTTGATTACAGTGGTGCCGGTAGAGAAGTAAAAGAGAAAATACCAGCCTATATGCCTCCTGAGCTAATGGAGATGTTGCCACATTCTACGAGATTGCGCGAGGGTCAACAATACATCCTATCTGTACACAAGTCACATTTTAGTGATGGTTATGTAGTAAGATACCAGCGTTACCATAACGGTGAAATCGAAGTTTTGCGGGAATTTGTGGATAGGAAACTTAGTGATGCGCTCGCTCAAGCGTTGATGTGGTGTATGGAGAGAGAAGGAAAATGAGTGAAGATGAAAAAGAAGAGATACCGATAGAAGTAGCATACGATGCGCTCAGAGCTGCCGCAATAGTTTCATTCTTTGAAGAAGAGTTTGGGGAGATGCCACATCCACTGAGGATTTTCAATTTCCGTAGATGGGTTAATAACTTTGAAATATTCTTAAAAGGAGTTGCATTTGGTGAAATGCTGACCAAAAAGCTGAAGTTAGAGACACTTCAAAGACATGAAAAGAGAAAAATGATTGAGGTAATGGAAGAAGATGAAGGGGGAGATTGAGAGAACCTGTTCTCTATGTGGTGCGAGGTTCAAATGCAAATACAGTGATGAGATGAGCAAAGCGTTCGCAGAAGCGTGGGAGATATGCCCGAAATGTTGGAAAAAGTGTTGTTTTGAGGATAGTAGAGGGAAGGAAAAATGTTAAACAGAGAGTGGATTCTTGCACACTTAAAAGAAGCAAAAGAAGAACTGGACAAGACGATTGATAGAATCGAGACTGATGAAGAATATGACGAAGAGGTGTTCAAAATAGCGATAGGTCATATCTATACTCATCTAAATACAGCATGGAACGAGCGAAAAGCCGAGATTGTAGGAAATGATAATGCATGGCTGTTCCCTAGCGATATAGCCAAAGAAATTCGTACAACGGTAAGACATATGAAGCGAACGAAAAGGGCGTGTAGGAAAAAAGGTAAATAAAATGAGCAAAGAAAAACAGCAAACTTCAGGCGAGTTCATACAAATTGAACTTGAGAAGCTGAAGCTAATCGCAGAATACTACGACTTTCCACTTGCAGCCTTTTTCATGAGCACAAGTGAATTGAAAGAATTGAAAGCCAGAGAGAGGGAAGCTATTAGGGAAAGGACAATAAGGAAGTTAAAAATATTGAGGGATATGTTAACATGATGTTTGCTTTCAATGAGCAAAATCCAAGGATGGAAGAACAAGTAGTTTTAGCTTATAATGAAAGTAGCAGCCTGTATACCGAAGCCCCCGCTAACTTTGTTTGGTATCGTATCACTTGGCGTTATGACACATCTTCTGCATCTTCAGAAGCTTTAACCGAAGAAGGATATTATATCCCTAGTCACGCAGACCGAATATTAACTGCGGAAGAGTATGCTGCACTCCGTGAGTTGCTCGCTAACCATCCCGAAATAAAATCATGGTGGATCAAAAATAATATATTGTATTTGGAAGTGGAAGATGATAAAGGAGTTATGTTTGGAGGCGATAGGAGAGAATGAGTGAAAAGATAAAGAAAGACATAGAAGAAATGGTAAGTAAAACAGTCGTTACGAGAGATAAATCAACACTAAAAGCTTTAGGAGTGAAAGGGGTTATCAGTCATTCTTACAGGTCTTTAGTGATTCGATTGCGTGATAAAGAAGAGATTCCTGTGTGCTCAAGGACAGCAGAAAAAATAAAAACTTGCTTGATAAAGCGCGAGAAAAGCGAATTCGCTGAAGAGGATATTAGAGAGGATTATACCAATTTTCGTCGTTTTATCTTTGATTTCAATGATGATGGAGCACTGATTACAATAGTAGAAGGAACGAGATACCCTGTGAAATTAGAAAGTCTCCAACCGACGCCAAACGAAAGGAGAATCAAAGTCAATAATCCTGAAATTGTCGGGATAATCTGCGTAATTAATAAATTTTTGGAGTTGCAGGAGTATTTCTATGCGATCAAAGAGGTAGCTGGAAAAGAGATAAGGAATTTTCTTGAACTACAACTAAAGAGAAAGCTTAAGTTTATTCGGGGATTAGCAGAGAAATATAAGATAGAATTCGATGATGCTCTTGAGCTAATAAAAGATGAGATAGGTATTGCGGACGATGCTTTTGAGATAATGAAAGCTGAGATCGATATACGAATGCTTTTGGATGAGATGAAAGAAAATGAGCGAAGAAAAGACACATGAATTCCTGTTCTTATGCAGGCGCCGTAGATGTAACGGTAATTTTACATTTTTGGGTAGTCATCGTGAATGTGATAGTAGCCCGTTCAGTTTCATGCGCAAGAGGAGAAGGATATGATAGAACGCGAGCACTTGCAGATGCTGGAAGAAGCAGTGGAGGAAATAGAAGAAAAAGTAGCAAACCTAAAAGCGCTTATAAGCTTAATAAAGGAATGGGAAGCAAAGAAAAAGTAAAATGCCAAATAGCACCTCGGTATCCGCTCAAGCCGATTCTTTCATCTTCAGGAAGAGAGGCGGTAACCCTCAATTGTTTATCTTCAAAAGATACAAAAATACGCTTTTTATTGCGATTTTGGATACCAAATACCCAATAGATTCCTTTATCAGTGAAATAACAGCGGCGATTTTGAATTTAGTTGTTAGGAAATACGATGACCACAAAAGGTAGTTTACATGAACGAGAAGCCGTGCAAGAATATGAGAAACGGGGCTGGAAAGTGTTTAAGCCACAAAAGACCTCGAAATATGGCACACAAGATATTTTTAACATGTTTGATTTCGTTGCGATTTCGCCGGACGGTAGCGAGATAGATTTCGTGCAAGTCAAGACAGGTAGTACGCGTGGATTCTTGAAAAAACTCAAAGAATGGCGCGAAACGCATAAAGTGAAAAAAGTAGAGTGGCTTCTGATGGTTCGGATGGACGCTCGCAAATATAAAACCAAATGGAAGCGATATTAATAGAAAAGTTTTTATTTTATTTTTACATAATGCTTATTAGGGAGTGAAAAATGGTAGAAGAGAAGAAGGCGGTAATAGAAGGCATAGCGATAGATTCAGAGACAGGTGAACCGATTTTTGCGGCGCCGATAAAGATAATGGATGAAGCGGGCAATAATGTGGTAGCGGAAACGAGCACGGACATGAACGGTGAATTTCGGGTTGTAGTACCTGCAGGCAGACGCTACCAGTTGCTTATGTTCGGGCAGATTTACCAGCCTGTACAGGCAAAGATACTTGATGATGAAGGGCGATTCACACCTGTGACAGAGGATGGGCGGAGGATAAGAGTGGAGAGTATAAAGATTAGACTTGCTGAGTTGATGACGGAGAAAGGGGAAGAATAGAGCTAAGAAAAAATATGTACGCGCTGGTAATCGCACCGTACGAAGGAACAAAAGTATTGGAAGCGGCATCAATACTCGCACATGTCTGTATCGAGGCGTTAGAAGCGGAAGCGTTCGAGGTGGATTCTCTTGAGGGCGAAAAAGCGACACGTGGTAACCTCCCAAAGGATAAGAAATACGATTTGATACTTTTTTCGGGTCATGGTGAAGAGCGGAGGCTAGTGGGCAGCGATGGCAGAGCGATATTTAATGATAACAATATCGACTATGTGAGCGGTTCAATATTTATAGCAATAGCGTGCGAGAGTGGTAACTGGCTCGCGCTTAGCGCAGCATCAAAAGGTGCAAAAGCATACTTCGGGTTCCGTAACCTCGCACTTCTGCCCCAGTCGTCAGAAAAACATGCATATCTGTCTGATTTCGTCAGGACGTTATCAGTGCCATTGCTTTCGCTATTAGAAGGTTATACTATTCACCAAGCTTGGGAAGCGTTCCAGGGACTGTGCCGTGAATACGCGATCGAATATGAAACTAATAAGTACGATAACTTCGCCGAGGTTATGGCAGCATGGATGCGTTACAACGCGAACTCTGCTGTCTATCAGGGCGCACCGAATGCCACACTCGGTGAGGAGGTATTTGTAATCAGGCGCGAATCGTAGCTTTAAGATGGGGGATAACTTAATTTCACGCATTTTACGCGAAAAACGGGAGAAAGCAGGAGAGCAAGAGCATAAAGCAGAAGATACACAAAGTGGTACGGCACGCACTATTACTGTAACTGCCGAGGGTACGACACTTAGATATTATGATAGTGCGACACACAGCGAAGAGATTGTCACAGACCATATCACAAAAACCGATAGCAACTACACAGCGGAGTTTGAATGGCTATTACAAGATAAACTACACGCACCTTTTGATCTATTCGCATTCATGAAATACCCGACAAAGCTTGTTTATTCAGGCAATTTGAATGGCGTACCGACAACAATCACATTGCAATTTCCTGCAGGCATTACTCACTGCCACTATCATGTGATGTGGTCAGGTGAGTGCCAAGATAGCGAGTGTGTAGTGTATGTGCCAACACCTGAAGAGGAGATAAGAATAGCACTGCAAAAAGCGAACCTAAAACCGGGCGAGATTTTTGTGGAGCTGGGGTGTGGCGATGGCAGGAACTTGAAGATAGCAGCAAGCGAGTTCGGTGCGAAGTGCATAGGCTATGAACTCAATCATGAGCGTGCAGAACAGGCGAGAGAGAACACGAAAGGTTTGCCTGTAACAATTAAAGAGGAAAGCTTCATGAATGCGGCTCAGGATATAGCGAAGGCAGATTGTGTTTATGTCTATCTTCTTCAGAGTGTAAACCAAGTAATAAAACCCTTATTAGAGGAAAATCTTAAGCGTAACGCACGAGTTATTAGTAGGCACTTTACCTTTGAGAGCTGGACACCTGATTTTGAATGGAACAATATTTATTTTTATCACTTTTAATAGTTAAAGATAATGGCGAGGAAACCGAAAGGGCGAACACTAGGACCAGCATACGAATTTTATAGTGCATATATATGGTACAATAACAAGATATACCATCCTGGCGATACGCTCATAGCGCCAGCAGGGGCAACACTTACCGCAAGAGCATTTGTTAATAACACAAATAACACCGCAGGCACGGCTTGCTACTATATTAAGTGGGGCGGACAAATTCGTTGCTGGAAAAAGAAGTATATAAGTGCAGGCGCATGGGAAGAGAAAATGCCTGATTGTACCTTCAGCATGCCCTCATCAGACAAAGATGCGGTGATAGAGTGCGGTTCGTATGAAGGTGGAACATGCTATTATCATGATTCGGCTGGCACTATACACTTGAAAGTAAAAACAACTAAGCCCTGCTCCGTTTCGACAGACGAGGATGAATATTACCAAGGCGATACGGTAGCGATAAGCTACAAAAATGCACCACCAAATAGCACTTTATATATCGGTGCGTATCCCAGTGGGATACCTGGCAAGTCGTGGACTGTGTCCGGCACTGGCGGTAAGGTTTATACAATCCCTGATGATGCTACTACAGGCACATGGCAGGTTAGTCTGTATGATACTGACTGTTCTAGAACTGAGTATATAACAGTATCGGCTAAGTCTACATGCAACCAATCCTTTAGGGTTATTGAGGAAGATACGGGTGCCCGTGTCTCCCAATCTGTTGTTATAGTAAGAGAGAAAGGCACTGCAAAAGAGCTTGGTAGATGCACAACTGATTCTAATGGCGAATGTACAGTAAAGGATATTGAAGAAGGAGTTTGGTGTGTAGCAGAAGCGTCAGCACCTTCAGGTTATGAAGTGATTTCAGACTCCAGCACAGAATTTGTTGCTTGTACATCCCTTAAAACACTGAAACTTAGAAGTACCACATGCAAACAGCGCGTTAAGGTGATTGAACCTTCGGGTAAGCCCATAAAAGGTGCCACAGTAGCAATTGATATGGGCACCTACTCTATTCAATGCGAGAAGCCTGACGGTAGCGGCTACGGGACGGATGCAAATGGTGAGTGTGATTTATGCAATCTTGATAAAGGGACAGTATACACAGCATGTGCATCAAAGGAAGGCTACGAATCCTATGGCAGCGAGAGTTGTAAACTTTTTACCGCTTGTTATGGATGGGCTCTAATCTTGAAATTAAAAAAGATACCCCCAGCTAAGTTAGAGATTGTAGAGGCTTTTTACAGTATTGATAACGGTATAACTTTCTGGGGCTTAAAAGAGAACAGCACAATAGATTTAGGGGATTGTAAACGTCCACTATTCAAGCTAATAGTAAAGAACACGGGTGGATTACCATCGTACCGTCGCTGTCTGTGGCTGCGTAAAGGTACAGGCTGTAGCTCTGGAAATACAGTCGGTATCGAAACCAGTACTACAACATTAAACAAGGACGAGCTCGAAACAATCTTCTTAAGCTGCGATGTTGATATGGAATATGGCAAGGATTATAGTTTCCATATCAAAGACGGGCAGATAATACAGGGTTGTCCATCAGATGACGAGCTCGATTTCAAGACAGAAACACGAAGACCGTACGAAATACGGATAACCGTAAAGGACGAGAAAGGTCATGGTATAAAACACGCGTATGTAAGTGTCACGAAAGAGATTTTTGAAGGTACATGGCAGGAAGTTCCGTGCTCTGATATAACGGTGCACCAAGGTATATGCACCACCGAGAGCTGGAACGGCTATGGTAATCTCCTGAAGACAGACGATAACGGTGTTCTTAGTATAGGCTTACCATCACTACCCGGGGCTGCTTGTAGATATGGATTCATAGCGGGTAAGCCGGGCTATTTGAATGAAGAGATGCATGAGGACTGGACAAAGCCTGTGACAACACGTCGCCAAGGTGAGAACGGCGAAGGTACTTATGAATTTGAGTTCACGCTCAGGTTTATTACAGAGGAGGATAAGTTTATTGTACACACTAGAGGATTTAAAACAGGAGATCAAATTCTTTGTAAAAAGGCGTATGGCTGGGCACGATGCTTTTTATCTACACCGGATGCCGTGCCTATCTTTAAATCACCAGATAGCTATCCTGATGGTAAGGCTGTATTTACTAAAGCCGATGGACTGGTAGAAGGCGAGACATATGGCATAGGACCTAGCGTATCGAAAGGATATTTACCTACCGGTCCTGTTTGGTGTGGTAAGTTCGAGGGCACGAAGGAAATATATCTCTACTCTCGCTATGGTGTCTTTGGTGAGGCTTGCGAGCTCGTAGGCATACCAAAAGATTCAGATGAATGCCGCCGGTTCTGGGGAGATATGCTGGACCCGGTATATTGTGCAAATGTGATTTCAGGTGTTTTTAGGGGCAAGGACATATATGGTGCGGAGTATCATCCCGATGCGTTTGACCTCGCTATGTTTCCGATAGTTGTGGTATGCTCGCTACTGCCAATGGTGCCGGGTGGCAATATAACAAAGTATCTGGGTAAAGTCATAAGGAAAGGCAGTAAATATGGCGATGATGTTGCTGCTGTTAGGAATTTCATAGAAGAGGATCCACAAAGATTTTATAGAACACTGGTATATGGTGACGAGGCGAGATTGAATTTATGGATTAAGGCTATCGCTGATGGCGACATAGAAAAAGCTAGAGGATTAGGAGAAGACATTCTCAATAATCCTGCAATAAAAGATTCGGAAGCGATTAGTAAGTTTAACCAGTGGCTGGACGAGCTTGAAAAGCAAATCGATAATATTGATCCTGCACACCCAGATTATGCGAAGGTAGTTGCGGATATTAGGGACAATGTGCGAGAAGCTGCTGGTGAATTACTTGCATATATAGGAGATGATGACCTTGTACGCGGTTCTGGAGAGAGATTGGCTAAATTGTTAAATGACAATTGGGATGGTGCATTCAAGCTTGCGCGTAGGGCAAAACCTAAATATCACTTTTTTGAATCTTTTGAGATTGTAAAGCACGGTAAATCTCTTGATGGGACACCTATGACACCTGCTATGCACGATTATGCATTGGTATTGACAGCATTTAATAAAGCTAATAAACTCGGCAAATTCTCAAAAACGGGTCTTCTCCTCAGTGAAGCTGCTGCATATTCAAAAGAAGCCATTAGAAAAGCAGTCTTTGAAGCGTTCTCTGAAGATAGGTTCTGGCATTTCTGGAGAGTAGCACGGCCAGAGGAGAAAGAGAAGTATATTAAGCACTTAGTAAAAGGTGAACTTGCAGAAGCATCGGTAATGCTTGATGATGCTGCTATAATTAGGATCAGTGCTCGTGATGTATCAGACTATGCCGATGAGATAGACGATACTTTAGCTTATATCGATCTCGAAAGGTTAGAGAATATGATCGAGGAGTCTCTTTCACATCAATCGTATCGCGAAGCATTAGAGGAACTTTCTTTATTCCCCGACGAATACGCTAAGCTCTTAGACGAGGCATATCCTGCGTATATCTACACATTGCGGTATGGTGATAGAGCAAAAAATATAACGGTGTTCATAAAAGCCGCAGATGCTTTGTGTAGCCCATCGGCATGGCATTGCAAGTTCTCAGCTATTAATTCGTTAAACAAGCTTGTCAGAGGAGAAGAAGAGCTTGATTTGCCTGAACTTACTAAAGTCTTATACGCGCAAGGTATTACCAGTCCAAAACATCCACTATTTCCGCAACTTTGGAAAGCGTTAGCACACACGGACGAAACACGGTTGAGACGGATAAATCAAGCCTTGCGTGCCAAAGATTGGGATCGTGTAATAACAGAACTGAACGAACTTCCAGAAATAGATGTAGAACCAAGCGTTCGTTTACAGTTCTTCAATGATGTGAAGGAACATTTAAGTAAACATTACACTGAGAAGAGATGGAATGAGATTTTCGTCGCTACAGGTGCGAACCGTGAAGAGATAGAGGAAATAGCGCGTGTTGCAGAGAATCATATACAGTGGTATCACTTTACGAAGACGGATGATTCGCTAGAAAACTTAATGATAAATACGATAAGAAATGCTATAAGAGCAGAAGCGGTATCTGATCCTGGTAGATTAGCAATTCGATTCCTCTCATACTACAATCCTGAAGTTATGTTTAAAACTGTCCGTAAGCTATCAGACGAAGAATTTGCTCGTTATTTTGCTAAGCTGGGCGGTAAAGTAACGGACACGGGAGAGATAGTAGGACCAGCAGAGGCAAAACTTGCTTATAGGTTCAGAACTATCACAGACGAAGAATTAGATGCAATAAGAAACAATGTAGGGTTTGATTTAGATACTGCCTTAATGAACATAGTGCGCTCGATTTGTATCGAAACAGATACACCAATACCTAGAGGTTCGTTCAGAGGCGGATGGAACCAACTTGCAAGTTCGCTTATCGACCAGTTTGATGAATGGGGTAAAAGAGCTGGAAGTGAAAGAACACGACCAACGAGAATCATTGCAGAGATGGATATGCTTGCAGACGATTTCAAAAAATCTGGATTCTATCCCGGCGTGCGAGATAAAGCTATTGACTGTGTCAGCAAAGATTTTGGTATTAGCCGTGCAAAAGCGGCTATGCTTGTAGATCAAAAATTCTCATCGTATGCAAAAGAACTCATAAGAGATGCAGCGACATATCTAAAAAAACCTTGGATTGCTGGTCCATTGGCATTATCGGCAATTGGTCTTTATATTGGTTGGGGGATGACACACGCATGGGCTTTGATCGAAGAATTACCTCAAAACTGGCCAATTATGATTCAGGGTTACATAAAGGATGAGCAGTGGCAACCAGCAGAACAGGAACTGCTTGCTTATTCCGAGTGGATAAAAGACACAAAAGCGTGGGTAAACTCACTGTTTGGGAGAGCATTTTATGGGATATACTGGAAATTTGCGATGTCATGCTTAGAATTCCATGATAGAAGCCGCAAAATGTTGGCTGCGCGAGTTTATAAAGTTCCACCGCATCTGAAAGAAGATGAATGTGAATTCTATACACATGTATGTGATGTGATAGACGGTGATACAATACATACTGGCTTGACCCAAGAAGAGTTAAAAAAGAGATGGGATACATACCAAAAGTTTCTCGAAGGGCTTAAAAAAGCTCCTGATATGGAGCCGGGAATACCTGTATATGCTACAATACGACTTACTGGATATAACGCTCCAGATAAAGGCGCAATAGCGGGGCATTATGTATCGTGCAGGATAGAGGTTGAGAACGCTCCAAACACAGAAACTTGTCGTGATGTGACTAAATGGGCTTACGACGAGGCTACTATGTGGCTGTTTAGTACAATCGACGGTGCAGATGTAAAAGTATATGTTGATCCACTAGATCAGCTAGACAAATATTATAGAATCTTAGGAACGATTTACTACGGAACGAGAAATATATGTTTAGAAGCAGTAAGAAACGGTGTAGGTGAAGTTTTCTTTTACCATAGCAACAAGTATGTAGATACTAAAGAATTCTTAAATGCTGAGAAGAGAGCGAAAGAAGAAAAACTTATCGTCTGGAATCCTAAAGCGTATGTATGCCCAGCAACGGGAGCATGGTTCAGTTATTATTCAGGAGCGCGTGAAAGCGTACGAGTAGGTACTCCTACAACTTTTGAAGGGCATGCAAAAGGCTGTGCTGATTCTGAAATAACTGATTGGGAATGGACATTCCCGCACGATGTTAAGAAGACTGGACGGGTAGTTACACACACATTTACTGAGGCAGGCAGTTACGAGATACATCTCAAAATCTGTGCTGGAACTATTGATGAGCACAGGACAGTTACTGTATCAAGGGCGTATGAATACAGAGAATCACCATGCAGTAACTATGGCAATGTGAACAACGACCCCAATAATTATGTCACAGACGAAGATGCAAAACTCGTTATGGATTATGTAGAACTCGGCTGGAATGCGATTAAAGATAAAGTAGGTGGTTTATCAGAATCAGAATTCAAGGAACGAGCTGATGTTAATGGTGACGGTAAAGTAACGCGTGACGATGCTGACATGATCTATGAATATTATGCTGGTTCAGATACTGGTAGAGACACATTCCCCGCATGTCCTGGTGCGCCACCGGGTGTAGATCATGTAAAGATTATTGGTCCTACTACTGTTAGTGTAGGCGAGACTGTAACACTAACAGGCATGGCACATACTGAAGCGCCATACAAAATCGTGTCGTGGACATGGACAATTACAGACCCGGACGGGGCTGTAACCACGAAGACTGGTAAAACAATAACTATAACTTTTGATAAGGTTGGCGTGTGGGGCATTCGCTTGGAAGCATGTAACGATGCAACTCCGCCTAATTGTGGGACTACAACACAGAAAATCACGGTAAGTACACCCAAACCACCAGAAGGAGAGTTAACGGTAGCGACATACGACACTATTACATTTACTACGCCTCGCAATGTTGCTGCTTTCTTTATTGATGGGGCTGATAAGGGCGGTGGGTATGCAGTAACGGCTAAATTGCCCGCAGGTACACATACGGTAGAGATAGCGGGCAAGGAAGGAGAGTACGATTATTGTTATGTGAATATACTCGACAAGTGCTTCTCGCCATGTAAGTTCCATGTGGATGTAAAAGCAAACGAAACAACAGTTGCTAAAGTATGTAGAGCTACATATATATATTTATCAGCATATTCAGGCTCTGATGGCTACAATATCAACGCAAAGTTCTATTACAAACCGTATGATATACCAAACGCTACATATAAGGAGATAGCAACAGGCGGGCTCATACCGTTCGGCAGGCATTATATAAAAGCCGTTGCCAGTGGATACGAAACATTAGAGATGATTATTTCTGTGTCTGATTCGGGTATCAGGTGTGAATATGCATTATCGCAAGGGGCGGTATGTTATGGTAGCACACCTTCAACACCCGGTGCACATGGGTTATATTCGCGTAACTTCATAGTGAAAATGTATTTGAAGAAAGCGGCGGTAACAAAGACTGTTAGATTCGAGTCAGTACCCGGAGATGCAACAATAACGGTTATAGACTAAAAGCAATCATAAAAATAGCTTGTTCTCGATAAAATTATGGTATGGCGGGGTGTGTGTAGATGTTTAAATCCACAACCGCCATACCAATTTAATATTTATATTCTATGAATATAAACTTATTAGTGGTGTGTGTAGATGTCAAAATACCCACAGCTTGAGGATAAGGAGTGGTTATATAAGAAATATTGGGTGGAAAAGTTAAGTAGTGTAGAGATAGCGAAAGAAGTAGGGTGCTCATACAGCACCGTTTTGGATTGGATGGAAAAGTTGAATATCCCAAGGCGTTCGTTATCCGAAGCAGGAAAGATAAAAACACCCGTTAAGTATCCAGAACTCCAAGATAGGGATTGGCTTTTTAGAAAATATTGGATGGAAGAACTCAGTACTTTCAATATTGCAGAAGAGTTAGGTTGCTGTCCCCAAGTTGTTGGTAAGGCTATGAGGAGATTAAATATTCCGCGTCGACCGAGGTCGGAAGCGGTAAGCAAAGGGTGTGAAAGGGTTACGAAATATCCACTACTACATGATGCCGAGTGGCTAAAAGAGCAATATGTAGACAGGGAACACGACTCTTGCGACATTGCGAGAATTGTAGGCTGTAGCCCAGTAGCAGTTTGTAACGCACTCGAAAAAGCGGGGATTAAGAGGCGGAGCACCTTTTTCTATTACACTTCTTCTTATCATCAAAAACAGCGAAAATATCATCAACTGTATAATAAGGAATGGATGATACAAAAATATGTCACCGAAGGTTTAAGCCAAACAGAAATAGCTGCAATAGTAGGATGTAGCCCAACCTGTGTAAGTAGGGTTTTAAAGTCTTTAGGGATACCTATCCGAAGCATGGAACTAGAGAACAATCCTAACTTCAAGTATCCAAAAGCGCATGATAGGGATTTTCTATGGCAAAGATATATCGTTGAGCAAAAGCGTATAACAGAAATCGCAGAGGAGATTGGATGTAGTCGCACAATTATTCTAAAAAGCTTAAAAAAGTTTGAGATTCCCATAAAGTCTATAAAAGAACAGGCAAATGATGAAAGAGGGAAGCAAGAAAGGTCTGAAAACGCACTAAAACAATGGAGAAATAGCGAGGTTGCAAAAAAGATGTTTGCTGGCCTTAGAGCGAAGCCAAACAAATTTGAATATCGCATAGACAAAGTTTTACAAAAGTATATTCCTGGCGAATGGGCATATAACGGTGGTTGTAATTGTGGTATAACTATAGGAGGGCTTATTCCGGATTTTGTTAATATAAATGGGAGAATGCAACTTATAGAATGCTTTGGTGATGTCTTTCATGACGGTACATTAAACAACTCGTGGAAAATGACAGAATTCGGAAGAAAAGCTATCTTTTCACAACACGGCTATGAAACGCTAATCTTATGGCAATCGGTTATAGACAAAATGTCCGATAATGAAATAGCTGAAGTTGTAAAACAGTTTATGGAAGCAAAGAGTAAAAAACACAAAAAGAGAGTGAGAAAATAACTCTATTCTATCGCCGCTTCAAGTTTCCGCTTTAACACAGCAATAGCGCGTCTGGAGCATGTTAGCCCCTCTGCTGGCTGTACTATTCCCAAATCAATTTCTGCGAGGGTATTATGCCGTTTTATTTCTTCAATTGACACTCCAGTTTGCTCTTTAAGAGCTTCCGCTGTCATGCATTCACCTTTGCTTCCTGCAATATCAAGCAAAGCTAAAATTGTTTTGTGGGTGCCTATGAACCTATCTATTTCTTCATTTGGTGTCATTTTGTTATAGCTCCAGTTTAATTTTCTCTTTTAGTTTTGATAAAGCTTCACGACCACATAAAATGTCCCCGTCTACTTCGGAAATAGCAGAATGTGCCTGAAACACTTCGATGTGTTTGTCAAGGCGTTCACCTTTTATGCCGCTTTCTCTTTCCAGTGCGCTACGCGGTACGCACATGCCTTGCGCACCGTATCTGTCAAGTATATTTTTCAGCTTGCGATGTTCTTCTATGAATGAATCTATAACAGAAGGAGATGGTCCCGGTCCAGGACCTGGTCCCGGTCCACTTTCGACTTCCACAGTTCCTATCACGACCTCGACGATTTTTCTTCCCATTTTCTATCGTTACCTCCTACCGCTATATCCTACAACAACAGCAACATAAGTGCCTGCGGGCAAGCTATCCGGTCCTGGAACGATTCGTGTTGTTTCAAGCTTAACTTTTGTGTTAATTTCAAAATATGAAATTTATTTCTCAGGCAGAGGTATCGTCCAGCGCGTTGGTCCTAAGTCTGCAGGGTCGTAAGTTGCCATGAAGTTCCCAGGCTCTCTTAGCTCTATATTAGCATAATACCAACCTGCTTCAAAACATCTTATAGTTACGCTAAAATCGTATGGATTATCCCAATATAATCTACTGGGTATATCGAAGTCATCAATTACTAAAAGCGCGATTGGTGGTCCTACATACACTTGTTTCCACAATCTTTTTGGTTTCATGTATGCAGTTACAGTAGTTGTCTCACCCTCTTCAACGGTCACATTTGTAGCTTCGTATGGTTCAAAGCCGGTGCAATAGAACCGTATCCAGTCGTAAGTCTTTGCAGGGACATTCATTGTATGCGGAGTGAGAAATTTCTCCTCTCCACTTAAGCCTTCTATATCAAAGTTTGCATGTATCTCCTCTGTTGTACCCTCTTTATATGCGCGCAACTCTAGCGTACCTACATCTGTACCAGCTTCAGGCTCCAAGTAAATAGTTACATATGCTTTCTGGTTTTCAACGCAAATAACATATACTGGTTCTGCCGTATAGCCTGTTTTCTTTACTGTAACTTTGTGCTGTATGCCTTCGGGTGTTGCTGTTACTTTTGTACACTTATACGGTGGCTCACTACGCGAAGGCGACAGGTCAGGATTCGGAGTTGTCTCATCATCAATATATACATCAGCGAGGTCTACTGATGTTAATACACACAGCTCACCCTCTCCCGTTGGACCCGGTCCGGGTGCACCTACACAATACTGGGTTTCTCCTGCTGGATAACCATCATTCTTTAAAATCTCGTTAGTTACATCTGATATCGTAACATCATTTCCGCCATTGTTAGCTCTTAAAGTAGCTTTCGATATGTTCAGCCCGTTAATTTCTATATGATCAGTTGTAGGGTCAATAATATCTTTTACTGCCTTTCCGGTACCACCTGTCCTATTAACTCTATCGCCAGTTACGCTCTCTGCAACCCATGATAAGCCGCTATAAACCCAACAGTCTCCTACGCCTATGTTCTTCGCTATGTATTCACGACCAGCATCAGTGAGTGTCATCTCACTCCACTCCTAAATACTTGATTATTCGTTTTGTATATATAAAGTTTTGCCATTCTAACCCAGTCCAAGATAGTAATCTCCCGCAGTTAAGACATTAGTATAGTTAGGTGTAAATCCTATATCCACAAATCCTAAATAAGCGTCTCCTATTTCTAGAACATCTGCGTATTCAATACTATCCTTACCGCCTTTGCTCGCTACCCAGCTATCAAAGTCGGTAACTGCTCCACTTGCTTTTAAATATCCTACTACTGTAAACGACGATGGGATAAGCACGCCTGGCGGTGTGCTACTATAACACGCACCATTTTGAACACTAACACAGGAGACGCCTGTATCTGTTACATTTATCGTCGCTATTAAATCATCATAACCGGTCTTTGACCACTTCACTGTGTGCTGACCTGTACTCAGTTCGATATCAGTCGCCATCTGTTTATGTTAGTTTATGTGATAATAATATAAAAAACCTATCGTTTGGTGGTTCGTATTTTCGTGCTCACATTGTGCCTTCGCGTATGCCTGCTTTTACAGCAAGCCATCTTATCGCATCGGAATATGTTATCCCGCTCTTGCCTTCGCTTTTTATACTGTCTCGCACCTCGTTCAGGATAGTCACGGCATGGATGTCCAGTTCCACCTTTTGTTTCTTCACATTCGTGCTCAGGGTCGCCCTTTCGCTTCTATCTTCCATTTTTATCTTACCCCTTATATAAAGGTTGTAGCAATGTATTATATAAACCTTTGGCGTCGCCTTTATCTATCTTATTATCATTCCAATTATCAATTAGAGCTTTCTGGATGCTTATTTTTATATGATAGAAGTTTATAAGTGAAATATAGAAAGCAATAGGGGGTGATTGACGAAAAATGGCATATTTGACACTGGCGGACTTCACACAGAAGACGGTCGTGAATAGCCGCATGCTGCAGCCTGGCGGTGGCGTTGCTATGGGGAAGTACACAAGGCGAGCAAAGAACATAGTGTCCAGCCCCGGTCTCATAGCGAGGACGAAGTGGACAGCGACGAACATGAGGGCGAACTGCTCACTGCCTGACAAGTGCCTCCCGCGAGGAATGTCCGAAGCTGCGATAGGTATGCCCGTGCCGGGCGCACCTGGTAAGAAATACGTAGCATGTGACGACGCTGAGCGGGAGAGAAGGCTAAATGCGGCACGAGAGTGCGCTATGAGAACATTGGCGACTAAAGGCTCGGCGTATAGCAGGCGTGCGGCTTGAGCGGGTTTAAAACTTTAATTTCTTTCTTCTTTTCTTTTATTTTTTAACGACGGGCGATATTAAAGCGAGAAATCTTCTATGTTCTCTTGGTGGGAGATAAATGGTTGTACAATCTTTCCACCCAAATTGTTTTCGTTTTTTCATGGAGGTGTATGGATGAAATCCAAATTCACGCAAGAATGCGATAGTGATTTTAATTAGGTCAGGATTTGTATTTGTGATATGCAACTTCCTAACATGTTGAATTCCGTTTCCTCTGTGATAGGTATATACTCCGTGGTGCCCTTCACTCTCATAAAACCCGCGTAGAAACATCTCCTTTCCTTTTGGACAACTTCTGACAAACTTTTCAAATTCATCCCAATCACTCTTTAAGGAAAGGAAAAAGCGAACGAATGTCTTACTATTCGCTTCAGTATGCCATAATTTTTGTTCGTTCTCTCTCCCCTTCCTGACATTTTTCTCTTTCCATGTATGAGGATGCAAGCCTATTTTCTTTAGCGCTCTTGCGAAACTTTTAGCGAATTCGTAATCTGCAACCGCTAGCTTCACAGGATACCGCCTCTTTGTTTTGCCACCGCTTTTGATTGTATATTCTCCCACGCATCCGTCTCCTACAATGACCCCTAAGATATACGCGAGCTCCGGTGATGGATTCAAATTGACAGAAAGTCTCAGGTCAGACATCGCTTTGTGGTAACACTCTAACGAGCAAAAATGGTTTTCCCATTTCTCTGCTTTGCTTGGCTTTATGGAAAATAGAGTGCTACAGACAGGACAAAACAGCCACCGCCGCGGATGTGTTCCAAAATAACAAGCACTTGAGCAATACTTCCCTCGCCCCCTCTCTATATCTGAGGGACGGATGTATCGTATTCTTCCACACGCTCTACAAACGAAGTGATAGCCCTTCCTCTCGATTTTTCCCTTGAAGATAATCCTGCCTTGACTATCTTCGGACAGTTTGCTAGCATCTTTTGTTAGCGCGTAGATTTCGCTATTCGCTCTATATATCGCTTCGTCTTCCATTGCCACGCACCTATAATAATATAAAGAATAGTAATTAATATAAAACTTAGGGTGTGGTGGGATATGATGGATTTTCAATCCATTGTCACGCACCGCCCCACCATGCCCCTCATACGAAAGCTTTTTATATACTCACATCTAATAACAAAACATGGATGCACAATCCTTGCTGTACTTGAGCATGCTCGGCGGGAACGGCACAGGCATGAACTCTGATAGCATACTGCCAGTACTGCTCATGCAGCTATCCAAGAAGGGCAGTAACGGCGATAGCGATACAAACGAAGGCGTCAATCCTGAGGTACTCGATGTAATAGTTTATCGCCCGTTAGGACAGCGGATTCTAAACAACTTCGCACAGCGAATCGCAAAGATGACACCAACACAGCGCGCAAATCTGATAGCTGCGCTTGCACTCGATAGGTTAAGCACACAGCAAAACGGTAAATTTGGTGAAGCGCTACTGTTAGCTTCACGAGCGTGTATGCTCGACCTGCTCGGCGAGCCCATGAGCAATATCTCCATACCGACCGAGAAGAAGGGTAATGGCACTGTAGGCGTGAAGACTTTAGGCGCGGCGAAGAAGTCAGTGATAGAGAAGGCGAAGGAGCTGGAAGTGAACGAGAGCGGTAACAGCAGCGGTAGTAAGTCAAGCACGAGTGTGAAAAAATACCCGCCGGTGTACTGAAGTCAGTAAACAGGCTTATAGCGTTTACGCTCGCAGTTCTCAACCATATTAACGAGTTTATCTGCGAGCTCAGCCCAAGTAGCGGCTTTTAATCGTCCTTTCAATTCAACGAGCTTGTAATAGCTATTTCTATCAAGTGTGATATGTATCGTATCGCCCTCGCCCCTCGCGCGTCTCATCTCTCCTCATTAAGATATTAAGCGCAGTATTCTATTTAAAGTATATGCACCACACCATTGTTTTCTATATACTCTATATACCGTATATAGGTGATAGGGTATTTATATAGATAGTTCATAGAGATAAGAGAGGTGATGTAAAAATGGCAGAAGAAATTGGAGCGGTAGGTAACCTTTTACAGCCGACATTGCTGGCTGACTTCCTACATACAGGAGCACAGGCTGCTGGCGACACCTACGACTTCACAGCGAAGAAGCTTGAGAGCGACGAGGTTGCAGAGATAGAATACATTGAGATATTCAGTCCGAACGCAGGCTGGCCAGGCGAGGACTTGCTGCATGTGGTACCAGTAATAGACGGGCATCGGATAGAAGAGTATGTATCGCTTTCAGGGCGATACACATCGAACATGGCACCACCGCGGCTACACCAGATGAGTGGACCATCACCACTGCAATCGAACAGGATAGTCTTCAGTTTCGGTACGCCTGGAGTTGAAGACCCGTTCTTGAACACGACACTGAAAGCGAAGAAGTCGATCTCGATACGGACACGCGCGGGCGATAACGGAATTACGCAGAACTACCGGATACGAGTATGGGGACGGCTGTATAAAGGTGAAGCTATGCTAAGGTCTGTGTTTGGTGATAGAGTGTATGGCGCAGAAGCGACAATTGAAGACCGCAACAGAGGCAAGAGCTTGAGCGTGACGAAGGATGCGGTAGATGTAAGCATAAAGAACTGGGATACTTTTGTGGGCGGTATGAAGCAGTCAAAGCC